>DATKTF010000228.1:0-14917 GCA_035531255.1 Cellulomonadaceae bacterium | reverse complement strand
TGCCGGCGTCCTGCGCGCGGTTCGCGACGGGCTCGACCGGGAGGGCCTGTCGATACTGACGTGGTCCGCCGCGGCCACCCGACTGCGCCGTCGTCTCGCGTTCCTGCACGCCGTGATCGGCGCGCCGTGGCCGGACGTGTCCGACGAGGCCCTGCTCACCCACCTCGACACCTGGCTCGGTCCCGACCTCGACGGTGTCCACCGGAGACCCGACGGCGGCGGCCTCGCGAGGATCGACGTCCTCCGAGCGCTGCGGCGGCTGCTCCCGTGGCCCGACGCGGCCCGGCTCGACGTGCTCGCCCCGGAACGGCTTGCCGTCCCGAGCGGTTCGCAGGTCGCCATCGACTACGACGACCCTGGTCAGCCGGTGCTGCCGGTCCGTGTCCAGGAGGCGTTCGGTTGGCACGCGACACCACGGCTCGCCGACGGGCGGGTACCCGTCCTCCTGCACCTGCTCTCCCCCGGTGGGCGCCCGGCCGCCGTGACCGCCGATCTCGAGTCGTTCTGGCGGACGGGGTACCCGCAGGTCCGTGCCGAGCTCCGCGGCCGGTACCCGAAGCACGCGTGGCCCGAGGACCCCCTCACCGCCGCACCCACGCGCGGGGTCCGGCGGTGAGGAGAGCCCCGGCAGTCGCCGGCCGCCCGCTCAGGAGGTGAATCGGACCTTCGTCCAGCTCAGCACCTGGGGGTTGTGCGGCTCGATCGTCACCCGCAGGTAGTCGTCGACACCGGTGGAGCCGTCGACCGTCACCCGCGTCAGGTTGCTGACCGACGAGGTGACTCCGTAGAACGACAACCATGACGAGCCCGCGGCGAGCGGAGCGTCGACGTGGTACACGTGGCTGTCGCCGTTGAAGAGGTAGACGGGTCCGTGGAACGCGGCCGACTCCGTCGCGATCGTCCGCACGATCGGCTGGAACGCCGAGTAGTCCGAGAACGCCGGGTCCGGGACGGTCGGGTCGAACATGTCCGCCTGCATCATGACGACGACCGCACGGTTGTGCTCCTCGCGCGCCTCGCGGAACGTCGCGCGGATGTTCGCGATCACGGCAGCAGTCCGGCTCTTCTCCTCGGCCACCTGCTCGGGTGTGGCCGTCGTGTGACCCGTCCACGGTGCGAGGCTGTTGTTGCTGCCGACGACGTCGACCGCGGCGAACGCGACGTCGCCGCGCGTGTACCGCACGTCCTCCGGAACACCGAGCGACGCCTGCGACGTCACCCGGGCAGGGTGCTGCCCGAGCGTGTACCCGGGATGGGCGAAGAACACGGACCGGATCGCGGCCAGACGCTCGAGCGGGTCGTAGCCGCCGTTGTTCGGTCGGTGGCAGTCGGTCCACTCGTTGTCGCCCACGGTGTAGACCAGCGGGTCGACGAACTGGTCGAAGTCGGCCTTGATCTGCGCGAAGTACGCGTCGCTGCACACCGTCGAGCCGTTCTTGATGTCGCCGAGGTGGTCGACGAGCTGGACCGCGGGGTCGGCGTTGATCTGCGTGATGACGTTCGGGAAGTTGGCGATCTGCGCGTTGCCGTACGGGATGTCCCCGATGACCGCGAACGTGAACGGCGACCCGGTGGCGTGGTCGTCACGCCCGTGGCCGTGGGCGTCGCTCCGGTGGCCGCCGTCCGCAGCCGCAGGTGCGGCCCCGGCGAGCGCCACGCACGTGGTCAGGATGACGACTGCGGGCACGAACAGGCGAGGGGTGCGTCTCATGGTGTCCTCCGTGGGTGGTCGGTGCCTGCCCACAGTGGCGTCACAGCGTGAACGGCGACGGTCTCCGCTGTCGTCGTGCGGATGAACACCGGGCTGCGGTTCCCTCCGCCCCGGCGAACCTACCGGGTCGAGCGCAGGTCCGAGGCGATCGTGACCGCCCACGCCTCGATCTCGTCCCAGTCGCGGAAGTCGCCCGCGGGCAACGCGGCCCGCGCCTTCGGCATGAGTCCGAGGAACCGCTCGCTCGCGCCCACGGGCGGCGCGGAGGGGTCCCAGGCCCCGAAGAAGACCCGGTCACCGCGCACCGGGAGCCCACCCTCGAGTCGCTCCCACTCCTTGGGGCGCGACACCTCCATGATGTCGCGACCGTCCTTGTCGACGAGGTCCGTGCCGACCGGTCCGCTGCTGAACAGCCAGAGAGGGTGCTGTGCGAGGACGGTGCGGTGGTGCGTGACGAACTCGGTCGCGGCCTTGAGCCAGTGGAACATGTAGGCGGCTCCACCGACCACGAACGCGTCGTACTCGACCACGTCGATCGCGTCGGAGACGGGCAGCGCCTCGGCCGCGACGCCTTCGACCGTCAGCACGTCCGCGATCCGTTCGGCGATGCCCTTCGTGGCTCCGTGGCGGCTGGCATAGGCGACGAGGACGGTCATGACCGGCCTTTCCGTGGGTCCGATGCCAGGACGGTAGACGTCGGCGAGGGCCACCACCAGGGTCGAACGTCCTCACGGTGCCGCGACCCGCGGTGCCACGCCGTCAGGGTGATCACGCCGTCACGGTGATCGCGCGGTCACGGCTTCGGGTCGAACCTGCAGTCGCGGACCACGGCGTCGGCCAGGCTCGTCGGAGCCAGCCTCGCGCCGAGGAAGCTCGACCGTGTGACCGTCGCTCCGGTGAAGCCGGCCCCCGTCAGCTGTGCCGTGTCGAAGGACGTGTCCGTGATCGCGGCACCGTCGAGCTTCGCTCCGTCGAGCGTGGCACCGGTCAGGTCGAGATCCGTCAGGGTGGCTCCTGCCAGGTCCGCACCGGCGAGGTTCACCCCGGAGTAGTTGCCGGTGAGCGTGACCCCCTAGAGGTCGCAGCCAGACAGGTCCGCGCCCACCAGCGACCGGGAACCGGTAAGCGCCTGGTCGTACGGCGAAGCCGTCGACCGGATGGATGTCGATGCGGGCACCGAGGTCGAGGCCCGAGTCGGCGGCAGCGACAGTGCGGACGGCGACGACGCGGTGGGTGGGGGCGGCTGTCCGCCCGCGACGACGTCGGGGGTCGGCGGCCGTGCGGTCGACGATGCGGCGGGGGCGGTCGCCTGCGCTGGGCTCGACGGCACGGCCGGGATCGAGGCGACGGGTACCCCGGCGCCGCCCGGTCCACCGGCGGTCGCACCCGCCGCCGTGGACGCGCTCGTGACCAGCCCGGACATCGACAAGAGGGCGCCGATCACCCCTGCCACGGCGACCGCAGCCCCCGTCGCCCCGACCGTCGTCCCTGCCCCCACGAGCGCGGTAGCGCTCGGGAGCGGTGTCGACGCGAGACCCGGCAGACCTGCCAGCAGAGACGCCGGACCGGCGATGCGCCGCAGGCGCCCGAGACCGACGGCGAGGAACGCCCGCACCACCTCCGGGTCGAACTGTGCACCGGAGCACCGCGCCAGCTCGGCCCGCGCGGCTGATGCCGAGAGCGACGTCTTGTACGACCGCGTCGACGTGAACGCGTCGAACGCATCGGCGACCGCGACGATGCGCGCCGCGCGACTGATCTCGGTCCCAGCCAGTCCGAACGGGTAGCCGCCGCCGTCCCACCGCTCGTGGTGCTCGCCGACGGCTCCCAACCAAGGTCCGAGCCATGCGGTCAGGGGCGCAGTGAGCTCCATACCGGCGGCAGGGTGACGCGACAGCACGTCCCACTCCGCATCGGTGGGCCGGGTCGACTTCGTGAGGATCTCGACCGGGACGCCGAGCTTGCCGACGTCGTGGAGCAGTGCCGCCCAGCCGAGCTCTGCCGCTTCCCGCGGGGTGAGTCCGAGCTCCGTCCCGATCAGCGCGGCGTACGCCTGGACCCGCTCGGAGTGACGCGCAGTGACGTCGTCGTGCGCGCCGATCGCCGCGACCAGGTCGAGAAGCACCGCAGCATGGTCCTGCTGCCCGGTGCGCTCGCCGACGGACGGTTTCGCGACCTGATGGCGAAGAACCTCCGGCGAGTACCGACGACGTGCCACAGCGAACCGGGACGGCGCCTTGTCAGGGAAGATCACGGTGAGCCGCAGCACCATGCTCAGCGGCAGCAGGCGCCGGGTCACCTGGGTCACGGCCAGGAGGGTCACGGCCGCGAGGGCGATCTCGAGCACGAGCCAGAGCCAGGGCGTCATCCCGAACCGCGCCGCGGGCGCCCACCGCGCCGCGCCGAGCCCGAAGGCCAGGGCTGCGAGCAACGGGAAGGCGAGCAGCACGACCCTCACGAGCACAGCGAGAACCGGATGGGGCCGCCATCGGCCCAGCGTCGCGTCGTCGTAGTTCTGGGTCGGTCCGGACGACATGCCCTCGTATCGGCAGGAGTCGCGCCGATGTGAGCGCGTCGCCGGAGCGACGCATACGGGCGTGACGCGTGCGGCGAGACGTCCTCCGCCCGATCATGAGCGGTCGGTGCCCACCGACGGAGGTCATCAGGTCCGGTCGAGCTGCGCCAGCAGCGGGTCCTGAGCTCGCATCAGGTCGGCGTGCACGCGCCGGTGCGGGTCGCCGGAGGCGACGAGGTCCGCGTACACGAGCGGCGCCGGCACGAGCGGCGCACCGCCGGCCTCTCTGGCGCTGCCGATCGTGCCGGCGCCGTGGCCGCTGCCGTCGTCCGGCTGCCAGAAGCGCCGACGGACGTGCAGCGTCCCGCGGTCGTCGTCGCGACGCATCCGGTGCCGCGCGACGAGGGCCGTCGGTATGCGTTCGGCGTAGAGGGTGATCGACGCGGAGCCGGTGCGGTCGACGAACCCGGCCGCGAGGTCGCCTCCGACGAGCAGTCCGGCCGTGAGCGGGTCCGTGGCGTCCCACCAGCGCGGGTCCGGCACCGAGAACGAGGCCAGCGGCAGCTTCCCGGCGAGCGACACGACGTACGCCTCGGTCCAGCGGCTGAGGAGCTCCCCGCCGCGGGTCACCGCACGCCCACCCGGGCCGGATGCGAGAAACCCGCCTCTCGTCAGGTCGTCGACGACGATCTGCGCGGTCCCGAGGGAGACGCCGCTGACGCGCGCGAGCTCACGCAGCGAGAGGGTCGCGCCGTCGGCCCGGCTCAGCAGCACGAAGATCACCTGCGCTCCCGAGCGGGTGAAGGCACGCGCAGCCACGGTCGGTCGCCGCACGCGCACCCCGCGCGGGAGGCGCCGACCACGCATGTCGACAAGCACGCCCTCCCACGCGAGACGGACGTTCCCCACGGTGTCCGCGAAGTCGATCCCGCGTGCGCGGAACACCTCCGCGGCGGCGTCGTCGATGACCGGCGCAACCACGAGGAGCGGCGTCCCGGGCGGCACGTCGACAGCGGCCGCCACCGACGCACTCACCCGCGTCCGCGCCTCGACGGAGTACGCGCGCGATCGCCCGCTGACCGTCACGGTCACGGACCGGCGCCGGTCGACGGCAGGCGCACCGCCGGCCGCTCGGACCATGATCCCGCTGCCCTCGAGGGCGCGGACCGTGGCAAGCGTGATCGACGAGGAGTTCACGACGGCTCACTGTTCACGCTGAATGAACAGTCGTCAAGAATGAACGAGCACGAGGCATGCGTGTGCCGCACGGGCTCGATGGGTTCAGCGCCATCCCGCGGCCCGATCGGAGACACGCTCCCGTCAGGTGCCGCAACGGCTCACCCCCGGTCCAGCAGCACCAGCACCTCGTCGTGCGCGGTCTGGGGGAACATGTCGAGCACGCGCGCCTGGCGCGGCCGCAACGTCGGCATCGCCGCGAGGTCTCGTACCAACGAGCCCGCGTGGCAGCTCGAGTAGACCACCTGCTGCACGGGCGAGGCCTCGAGCCACCGGCACAGCTCCTCCCCCAGCCCGCGTCGGGGCGGGTTGACGATCACGAGCTCCGGCGCCACGGCCGACCGGGCAGCGAACTCGGTCGCGTCGCCCACCTGGAACGTGACGCGACCCAGATCGGCCTCGCGTGCGCTCTGCCGTGCACTCGCCACGGCGTCGGCGCTGGTCTCGATACCAGTCACCTCGCGGTCGGCGCCGGCGCAGTGCAGCGCGAAGCCGCCGACGCCGCAGTACAGGTCCCAGACCGACGACGGCGCCAGCTCCGACACCCAGTCACGCGCCTGGCGGTACAGGGCGGCCGCGACCTCGGTGTTCGTCTGGAAGAAGCTCTGCGGGCGCAGGTGCATGCCGACCTCGTTGACCCGCATGAGCAAGGTCTCCCGCTCGGTGAGCAGGATCTCTCGCTCGCCTTCCACGACCGCCTTGTGCTCCGGGAGCAGATTGACGGAGACGACCACCAGGTGCGGCACGGCCTCCTGCAGGGTCGGGAGGTGCTTGCGGATCCGCGCGACCGGCTCCTGCGACCGCGTGACGAACCGGACCATCAGGTCGCCGTCGGGCGACTCCGTCACGAGGATGTTCTTGAGCTCCCCGGCACGTCCGCGGACGTCGTACGGCGTCAGGGCCGCACGGGTGACGAACTCGGCGAGCAGCGGGAGGATCGCACGGATCCCAGGCAGGTAGAGGCCGCAGTCGCGCAGGTCGACGCCACGGCCCTCGGCGTCGAGGATCCCGACGGTCGGCCGCGCGACCGTCCCGCCGACGACCATCTTCGCCTTGTTCCGGAAGCCCGACTCACGGCTCGCGACAGGAGACAGCCACTCGATGCGCGCGAGGCCCGACGCCCCCGCACCGGAGATGCCCCCGAGCGCTCGTTCGGCGTCACGCTGCTTCGCCTCGAGCTGCTCGTCGTAGGGCCGCCCCATCAGCGTGCATGATCGGCATCGCTCCGCAGCGACGTACGAGCAGTGCATGGGAGCGAGCCTACGCGGCACGCGAGCACTCCCCCGCTGGCCGCTCACCAACGGCGCGCACGACAGCCCCTCCCCGTCGCACAGGCGACGGGGCGGGGCTGTCGTGACGGCGGGAGCACCGCACGCGCCGACCCGTCACACGAGGACGGGAACCGGCTCTTCCGTGACGACGACCTCGGCACGTGGGGCTGCCGGTCGGGCCGTGATGAAGGTCGCTGCGATGACGGACGACACCAGCAGGCATCCGACGGCCCACCAGATCGCGACCGAGAACCCGTGCACCGCGCCGGCCGCCAATGTGGCCGGGTCGGTCCCGTGCGCACCGAGGTACCGGGCAGTCGCCGAGGTCGCGATCGTGTTGAGCAGGGCGATCCCGATCGACCCACCGACCTGCTGCGCCGTGTTGACGGTCGCGGAGGCCACCCCGGCGTCCCGCGGCTCGACGCCGTAGGTCGCGGTGCTCATCGCCGGCATGAAGGTCGACCCCATCCCGAGCCCGAGGAGGACCAGCGACGGCAGGACGTGCGTCAGGTAGCTCGAGTCCACCTGGATCCTGGTCAGCAGGACGAGACCGGTCGCGGCGACCAGCAGACCCGGGGTCATGATCAGGCGGGCCGGCACGCGCGGCAGCAGCCTGCTCGCGATCCCGACGGCCCCGGTCATCATCCCTGCGGTCAGCGGCAGGAAGGCCAGCCCGGTGCGGACCGGTGAGTACCCGAGCGTCACCTGGAGGTAGTAGGTGAGGAACAGGAACATCCCGAACATGCCGATCGTCGTCATGCCCACACTGAGCAGCGCACCACCCCTGTTGCGGTCGCGCAGCACGCGCATCGGCAGCAGCGGATGCCTCACGCGCCCCTCGGCGACCACGAAGAGGACGAGGAGCGCGAGGCCGCCGGCGAGCATGGAGAGCACCAGGCCGGAGGTCCAGCCGTGCTGCTCGGCCTCGCTCAGCCCGTAGACGACCGCCAGCAGACCGGCGCTGGCGAGAACGGCACCGACGACGTCGAGCCGGGTCTCGCTCTGCTGCCGCTTGTCATGCAGGAACACCATCGCGCCGACCACCGCGAGGATCGCGATCGGGGTGTTCACGAGCAGGCACCACCGCCAGCTCAGGTACTCGGTGAGCAGCCCGCCGAGGATCAGACCGACGGCGCTGCCGCCACCGGCGATGGCACCGTAGATGCCGAACGCCCGCGCCCGCTCGTGCGGCTCGGTGAAGGTGATGGTGACGAGGGACAGGGCTGCGGGTGCCAGGACGGCGGCGAAGATCCCTTGGAGTCCCCTCGCGGCGAGCAGCATGCCTCCGCTCGCCGCGGCACCGCCGAGGGCCGAGGCGCCGGCGAACCCGATGAGCCCGATGATCAGGGCACGCCGGCGCCCGATCAGGTCGCCGATGCGACCGCCGAGCAGAAGCAGGCCGCCGAACGCGAGCGTGTAGGCGGTGATGACCCACTGCCGGTTGGCGTCCGAGATGCCCAGGTCGGCCTGCGCCGACGGGAGGGCGATGTTCACGATGGTCATGTCCAGCACCACCATGAGCTGTGCGAGAGCGATGACACCGAGCCCCCACCAACGGCGGGGATCGGGTCGGTCGACGGCGGGGGCGATGGTCGCCCGGGTCGAGGGCATGGCAGAGTCCATCGAAGGACCTTCCTGGAGAAGTGGAGAGCGGCGGCGCTCGAGGTCCGGCCAGGCGCTCCCGTTCGCGTGACGGGGACGTGGGACCTACCTGCTTGCCGGCCGGCAAGTTGTACTCTTGAACCGTAGGTCTCTACTTGCCGGTCGTCAAGTAAGTTTGCTGATCCGGTTCAGATCGACTCGCACGAGGAGATGACGGCACATGGCGGCGGACACCCGACGTCGCAGCGACACCCGCACCGAGATCCAGCGCATCGCGCTCTCGCGGTTCACCCAGGACGGCTACGACAAGACGTCGTTGCGGGAGATCGCCGAGGAGCTCGGTGTCACCAAGGCCGCTCTGTACTACCACTTCCGCACCAAGGAAGAGATCCTCGAGAGCGTGGTCACCGACGTCGGGCAGTCCATCGAGGATCTCCTCACGTGGGTGCGCTCCGAGCCGTCGACCCGTGAACGCCGCGTCGAGATGCTGCGGCGCCTGGCCGCGCTCACTCGGGGGGGTGTCGGCGACATGATGCGGTGCGTTCAGCAGAACGAGGTCGCCCTCGCCGCCCTCCCCCGCACGGTCGAGCTGGTGCACCAGTACAAGGACGACCTGTGGCGCGCATGCACGCCGCCGGACGCCACCCTCGAGGACCGCCTGCGGGCGCGCGTCGCGATCATGACCATCATGATCGCGAACCGCGGCACGGCCGACCTCGGTGGGACGGACCAGGATCGCACCGAGACCGCGCTGCGCATCGCGTCCGACGTGATGCCCTGAGTCCGCTCAGGAGCCGCTACCGCCATCGGTCGTCATCCATGAGGGCGGCGGCGGGGCCGTCGGAACGGCCGGCGGAGGCGGAGGCGTTGCGAGACCAGCCGCCGGCGGAGGCGGAGGCGCTGCCGGCGCAGCCGGCTGAGACGGCCACCCCGGGCCCGCCGCACCGACACCGGGCGCGGGCGGCGGCGCCGTGTGCAGGGCGAACGAGGTGACCGCGCCGCGCGACTCCAGGTCCTGCAGCGAGACGGTCACGCGCTGACGCTCGTCCTGGTCGACCGGTCGACCCGTCGACTCGAGGTATGCCAGGACCCCGAGGTCCCGGAAGAGCTTCTCGGCGTCACCGCCGCCCGGCGGCTTCGGCCCGGTCAGGCCCGAGCTCGCCAGCGCGGTGTCCGCCTTCGCCGCCAGGTCGGTCGCCGCGGCCTTCGCCTTGTCCAGGAAGCCCATGTCCGCTCCTCCAGCCGGTGCTGCACTGATCGTCGTCGATCCACGCATTGCTCCGCTGTTCAGACTACTCAGATCGGGGCGCATCGATAGAGTCGGAGGCGGCCCGATGGAGTGCCGCGGGCACGACGACTCCCGAGGAGACGACAGCCATGACGATCCACGGATCGCTGTTCCAGGAGTTCACGGAGAACACGTCGCAAGACCCGTTCTCGCTCCAGAACAAGAAGCTCCTGAAGATCCTGATGGGCTACGGCCCGGTATGGGCCAAGACCGGCTCGATGGTCGCCTACCAGGGCGACGTCCACTTCGGGAACAAGGGTGCCGGCGGCCTCGGGAAGATGGTGAGGTCCAAGGTCACCGGTGAGGGCGTCGACATGATGCAGTGCACGGGTCAGGGCGACCTCTTCGTCGCCGACCGCGCCGCCGACATCCAGATCATGTACCTCGAGAACGACGCGCTCTCGGTCAACGGCAACAACGTCCTCGCGTTCTCGTCGTCCATCGACTGGGACATCCACCGCATCCAGGCTCGCGGTGCCGCCATGACCGGCGGTCTCTACAACGTCGCGCTCCGCGGCACGGGATACGTGGCCGTCACCACCGAGGGCGAGCCTGTCGCGCTCGACGTCGCGAGCGCACCGACCTTCGCCGACTCCCAGGCCGTCGTCCTGTGGACGGCCGGCGTGAGCATGGACCTCCGCGTCGACACGGGCGGCCTCACGTCGATGCTCCGCGGAGGCACGGGCGAGACCTTCCAGATGGCCTTCGGAGGGCAGGGCTACGTGCTCGTCCAGCCGAGCGAGTCGGTCGTCCAGGGCGGCACCCGGTCGTCCGGCAGCAGCGGCGGCGGGCTCGGAGGCCTCCTCGGCGGGTGACGTCGTACCGTCGGGGCGCGACGGATGAGGCCGCACCCCGACAGCTGACGGGTCAGACGGTGGTCGGGTCAGACGGTGGTCAGGTCGTGCGCGAACTCGTCGAAGCACGCGACGTACGCGTCGACGGCCTCGTCGGTGTGGGTCACGGAGAGCGTCCACTCCTCCTCGCGTCCGGGCGTCATGAAGATCCCGCGATTGAGGTTGAACAGCCAGGCGAGGGTCGACAGCTCCTCGTCCTGGTTCTGCTTGAAGGACTCGTAGTCGACGATCGGCACGGGTGAGAACGTCACGCAGCCCTTCGACCCGATGCCGACGGCGTAACCCGGCAGACCGTAGCGCTCGACCACGTCGGTGCACCCGGCGAGGATGCGCGTGTTCAGGTGGTCCAGGTGCACGTATGCCTCGGGCGTGAGCACCTCGGTCAGGTTCGCGCGCGCCGCGGCCATCCCGAGCGGGTTCCCGTTGTACGTGCCGACCTGGTAGACCGAGCCGTCCTCCACCACGGACATGACCTCCTCGGTGCCACCGATCGCACCGGTGGGCAGTCCCCCGCCGAGGGCCTTCGCGAGAGTGACGAGGTCAGGACGGACGCCGTACCGCTCTGTCGCGCCACCCGCGGCGATGGTCAGTCCCGTCTTGACCTCGTCGAAGATCAGCACGATGCCGTGACGCGCGGTGATCTCGCGGACGGCCTCGAGGTAGCCCGGCTCGGGGAGCACGACGCCGAGGTTCATCATCGCCGGCTCCATGATCACGCACGCGGGGGTGCGACCCTCGGCGGTCAGCCGGACGATCCGGCGCTCCATCGCACCGGCGTCGTTGAACGGCACCGGCACCGTCATCTGCACCGTCGAGTCCGGGATGCCCGCGCCGTAGGCGAGCGAGGCAAGGTTCTCGCGGTCGCCGATCTTGTCGTAGGCGACGCCGATCGACACCATGACGGTGTCGTGGTGACCGTGGTACGAGCCGAAGATCTTCATGACGGTGTCGCGGCCCGTGTACGCCCGGGCGATCCGGATGGCGTCCATCGTCGACTCGGACCCGGAGTTCGTGTAGCGCCACTTCGGCAGGCCCCACCGCCGCGCGAGCTCGTCGCCGACGACGATCGCATCCTCGGTCGGCGCGGCGAAATGGGTGCCGAGCGGGTAGCGCGCCGCGATCGCGCGACCGATCGCCGGGTGCGCGTGCCCCTGGACCATCGAGCCGAACCCGTTGTGGAAGTCCCACATCCGGTTGCCGTCGACGTCCCACACCACGGGTCCGTCGCCGCGCTCGAGGTAGATCGGCCAGGGGTCGCGCAGCTGGTAGGACGAGGCGACACCCCCGGCGAGGTGTTCGCTCGCGCGTTCGTACATCACACGCGACCCCTGCGTGCGTGCGTCGAGGCGTTCAGCCTCGCGCGTCGTCAGATCATGAACGCGCTGACGGTCGATCCGTACGGCCCGGTGGGTACCCATGACTCTCCCAGCCCGGCCGACCTGGCGCCTGGGCATCATCTCGGAGCTGCGTATCCCCTGACCGGCCTGGCGTCGGGGTCCTGTGCGGTGAGGCCAGGATACGGGACGGCGAACCGGCGCGGGAGTCCTGGATCCCGCTCCGATCCTGGGTCCTCCAGCAGGCACACCGACCCGCGCGACCCGGCCCGCGCCACGTCTCGGCGTCAGGCCGCGCCGCGGAAGTCGACTCCGGAGGTCACGACCGTGCCGGCGGTCCGGCCCGGCGCCGACTGGGACGTCCAGTACAGGTTCGTGTGGGCGATCACCTGTGCCGGCGGAGGTGCACCCCACGTCGAATGGTCCTCGGTCGTGTGGGCGTCGCTCACAAGTGTCACGTCGTACCCGCGGACGAACGCGCCGTGGAGCGTCGAGCGGATGCACGCGTCGGTCTGCGCGCCGACGACGACGAGCCTCCCGACTCCGAGCCCGGACAGCACCACCTCGAGGTCCGTCTCCTCGAACGAGTCGCCGTAGTGCTTCTCGACGAGCGGCTCGGCACGACCAGGAGTCAGCTCGGGGACGATGCGCCACTCGGCGCTCTCTCGCACGAGCTCCTCGTCCGAGTGCTGGACCCAGATGACAGGGACGCCTTCACGACGCGCCTTTTCGACGAGGGTGCGGATGTTCGCAACGACGGCGTCGCGCGCGTAGCCCTCGTCGACGACGCCGCTCTGGACGTCGATGACGATCAGCGCCGTGCTCGGCCTGTTCGTGAGAGTGGTCATGGTCGTCTCCGCCCCGTTCGCCGTCCGGTGTCCCGCTCACGGTAGGACGAGCCACCGACACGTGGGCGCCCCGGTGCTCCGCTCGAGAGCGTCAGTCCAGAGGTGCGGTCCATCGGAGCAGCGCACCACGCCCCGAGGCGGGACGAAGGATCGCGAACGTCCCCCCGCTCTGCAGGGCGCGCGTCTGGAGGTTCCTCGTCCCGGAGGACCGTGCCGGTGCCGGCGGCACACCGACGCCGTCGTCCTCGACCTCGACCGTGATCACCCCGTGCGGTAGCGACGCCACGGCGACGCGCACCGAGACCGACCCCGACCTGGCGTGCCGGGCCACGTTCGAGAACCCTTCGCGGACGACGGCCACGACGTTGTTGGCCCTCCCCGGCGCGACCAGCTCGTCGATCGCGTGCTCCGGGGCGCGGTCGGAGCCGTCGACGTCGATCACGCTCCCATCGAGCGTGATGCCCAGCGAGGGTGCGAAGCCGAGCGAGCTCTGCGCCAGCTCGACCTCGGCCCGGATCCGCTGGGCGAGCGAGACCGTGGCGCCCGGGTCGTCCAGGGTGCGCACGATCACGCGGATCTGCCGGATCCCCGAGTCGACATGGCCCATCACGGAGTCGAGCACGCCGTCGAGCTGAGGGGTCAACGGCACCGACGGGTCGGCGCGCACGGACTCGAGCTGCAGACCGGCGGCGAAGAGCTGCTGGATGGCGAGGTCGTGCAGGTCCCTGGCGATCCGGGTGCGCTCGTCGTGGAGCACCGTCTGGCCCTGGACTCGGCGCGCCTCGGCCAGGACGAACGCCAGTGCCGCCTGCGACGCGAAGGTGCGTGACAGCGTCAGGTCGATCGGCTTGAACACGGGCGCGCCGAGCCGCCGCAGCAGGACCAGTACGCCGACGCCCTGGCCAGAGGCGCGCATCGGCGCGAACAGCGCCGGTCCGTACCGGGCGAGCGCCGGGGGGACGTCGTCCGACGCGGCCAGGCTTGCGACGATCAGCCCCGTGCCGTCCTCGAACGCCGACCCGACCCGGACGTCGTCGGTGAGGTCCAGCCCGAGCAGCTGCGTGTGGTCCGGACCGGTGACGATCTCCATGACGAGCTCGCCGCCTCGCCCGGGCAGCACCAGGGCGCACGCGTCCGCGCCGTCGATCTGCCGCGCCGCGGTGGCGATGTGCGCGAGCACCTCTTCCTCGTCGGTGCCCTCCAGGAGCATGGTGGTGATCTGCTGCCCGGCGTTCAGCCACTGCTCACGGCGTCGCTCGATCGCGTACAGCTCGGCGTTCTCGACGGCGACCGCTGCGGCAGCGGCCAGGGCGAGGACGACGGACTCGTCGTCGGGGTCGAACCCACCCGGCTTCTGCGACAGGTACAGCGTCCCGTACCGGTCGCCGCGCACGCGCACGGCCGCTCCGAGGAACGAGCCCATCGGAGGGTGCCCCGGCGGAAGGCCCCCGAAGGCCGGGTGCCGGGTCAGGTCGTCGAGTCGCAGCACCCCCACGTCGGGGATCTGCCCGAGGACCCCGGTCGCGTGTGGTGCATGCCCCAGCGCGGCGACGGTCCCCTCGTCGACACCGCTCTGGACGAACGTGGTCGACGCACCGTCGTCGTCCACGATGTTGATCGCCCCGTACCGGGCGCCGGTCAGTGACGTGCTCGCGGCGACGAACCGTTCGAGGAGGCTCCGGATGTCGAGGTCCCCCGCGAGATCCAGGATCGCCGCCAGGAGCTCCCCGGTCGCGTCCTCGGTCGACCCACTGCGCATGTGCGCCCGCACCCCCGCCGATGAACTTCCTGCTACCGCACATCACCGTACGTGATGTGGGACCAAGGTCCCACATCTGGCACACAGGTGCGGTGAGCCCGTGACGGTGTGTCGAGAGGAGGGCAGCGACGACCGCCGACGACGGCCGACGGCGGCTCAGCCGCGGACAGCCGGTGGGCACCGCCACGACGGCTGCGGACCGGAATCGAGGACGACGCCGTCGCGCTCGATCCGCAGCGCGCACGGGCACTCACCGTCCGGCATCATCGCGGCCGCGAAGGTGGACCCGTACTCCGGCATGAACCGCGACAGGGCGAGCTCGACCTCTGTCCCGCGGTCCGTGGTCGCGACCACCCGGGTCACCGAGGCATCGGTGCGGGCCATCACGTGCCACGGGAACCCGTCGACATGCCCACGCGAGCTCTCCAGCACCGTCCCGCCGAGGAACCCGCTGCCGTCGAAGCCGATCGCTGGCGCGCGGTGGTCGCCCCGGAGCATG
>DATKTF010000227.1:0-3148 GCA_035531255.1 Cellulomonadaceae bacterium | reverse complement strand
GTGCCGACTGGTGGGGGTTCGGTCCCGGAGCCCACAGTCACGTCGGTGGCGTCCGGTGGTGGAACGTCAAGCACCCGCGCGCCTACGAGGCACGGCTCGCGGACGGCCTGAGCCCGGCGGCCGGTCGTGAGCTGCTGGACGACGACTCCGTCCGGCTCGAACGGGTGATGCTCGGCGTCCGGCTCGGCGACGGTCTCCCGCTCGGCGAGCTCGGTCCGGAGGCACGGCGTGAGGTCGCCGCTCTCGTCGCGGACGGGCTCGTGGACGGTGGTGCGGCGCTCGGAGCCGACGGTCGAGGGCGCCGCGTGGTCCTCACCCGTCGGGGCCGTCTCCTCGCCGATGCCGTGGTCAGGGCGCTCACGAAGTAGGCGCACCACAGCGCGCTCACACGCAGGTCCTTGACACAACCTCCACATTTCGATTCTCTGGCAGCGGTGCGCGCGGCTCGACCGGGGCCGCCCGCGATCGGACCGAAGGGTGACCATGACCGAGAACGGACCGGGCGGCACGCCGCGCGACGAGAACGAGCCTCAGCAGCCTCCTGCGGGCGCAGTCCCGCCGCCGCCAGGGGCGTACCCGCCGCCGCCCGCGGGCTACGAGCCGCCCGCTGCCAGCTACCCGCCGCCGCCGCCCGGGAGCTACCCGCCGCCCCCGGGCGGTGGGTACGGTCCTCCCGGGGCGATGCCCCCGGCGCCGCAGCCCTATGGCGCGCCCGGCGGCCCGCAGGCGGTCGGCATCGGTGAGGCGTTCAACTACGGCTGGACCAAGTTCACCGCCAACGTCGGGCCGATCCTCCTCGCGGTGCTCGTCTACGGTGCGGTGATCGCGATCGTCGGCGGCATCTTCTACGGATTGCTGGTCGCCTCGGCGGTCGCGTCGGCGAACAACGACCCGTACCGCACCTCGTCGGGGATGTTCGGTGCCGGCATCGGCTTCGGGACGATCGTCTTCTACGTCGTGATCATCCTGCTGGGGTACCTGGCACAGGCCGGGATGGTCCGCGGCGCTCTGCACGTCACGTACGGCCGGCCGCTCGAGTTCAAGACGTTCTTCCAGTTCGACAACCTCGGGGGCGTCATCGGGGCGTCGCTGCTGATCGGCCTCGGAACCGGTGTCGGGATGGTGCTGTGCATCATTCCCGGCATCGTGTTCGCCTTCTTCGCCCAGTTCGCCCTGTACTTCGTCCTCGACAAGCAGCAGGGCGCGGTGGAGGCGATCAGGTCGAGCTTCTCGTTGGTCAACAAGAACCTCGGCACAGTCGTCGTGCTGTTCCTGGCGGTCTACGTCGTCCAGGCCATCGGGTTCATGCTCTGCGGCATCGGGCAGCTCATCGCCTTCCCGCTCACGATGATCGCCACGGCGTACCTGTACCGTCGCATGCTCGGCGAGCCCGTCGCACCCTGACGGAGGCGCCCTGAGCTGAGAGCAGCACGCGCATGACACAGGGGTCGTCGCCCCTCCCCGGGTCGGGGCACCACCACGGCGTGACACCCGGGTGGTACCCCGACCCGTCGGGCGACTGGGAGCTCCGCTGGTGGGACGGGGTCCTCTGGAGCGCCGACGTCGTCACCGGGACGTACCGCGCTCAGGAATCGATCGGGTCGGTGGTGGTGCCCGCCGTCGAGCAGCTTCTCTGGGACGGTGAGGGTCACCGGTTGACGACCCACCGTGTGTGGGTCCACGAGCCCGGCAGCGGGCGGCCGCCCGAGGAGCTGCCGCTCTGGACGATCGCACTCGTCGAGGCCACCGCGTCGCGCGTCACGATGTCGGTCGCGTACCCGGGCTACGGCGGCCGCGCGACGTACGTGATCCGCTCAGCCTCGGCGCCGGTGCTCGGGGCGCTCGTGCACGCGTGGGCCAACCGGAACCGGCGGGCCGCCCTGAGGCTCTGACCGTCGGGGGACCGGCCGACGGTGGCCCGGCGGCGCCGTCCTCCCGGCGGTGGGCCGTCCGGTCAGGAGCTCGTGACGAAGTCGATCAGCTCTTCGACGCGGCCGAGCAGAGACGGCTCCAGGTCGGCGTAGCTCCGGACGGAGCGCAGGATCCGCTGCCAGGCTCGAGCGACGTCCGCCTGGTCGGCCGCGGGCCAGCCGAGCTCGCGCAGGATGCCGTGCTTCCACTCGACACCGCGCTCGATCGTCGGCCAGGCGGTCAGCCCGATCCGCTCCGGTCGCACGGCTTGCCAGACGTCGACGTACGGGTGCCCGAGGACGACGACCGTTCCGACCGGCGCGGCGCGCGTGACGGTGTCGGCGATGCGGCTCTCCTTGCTCCCGGGCACGAGGTGGTCGACGAGCACGCCGAGCCGACGCCCGGGCGCGGGGGCGAAGTCGCGCACCGCGTCCGGCAGGTTGTCGACCCCGTCGAGCAGCTCGACCACGACGCCCTCGACGCGCAGGTCGTCGCCCCAAACCTTCTCGACGAGCTCGGCGTCGTGCTTGCCCTCGACCCAGATCCGGGAGCCGCGCGCGACCCGGGCACGTGCCCCGGCGACAGCGCGTGACCCCGACGCCGTCCGTGCGGGCGTCGCCGGAGCGGACGGGCGGGAGCGGGGTGCCGTGAGCTCGACGGGGGCACCGTCCACCCAGAACCCGGGTCCGAGCGGGAACGTCCGCGTGCGCCCGCGCCGGTCCTCGAGGACGACGACGTGCAGGCCCCCGGACTTCTCGACGCGGACCACGGCGCCCACCCAGCCGGTCATGACCTCCTCGACCACGAGTCCCCGCTCGGCCGGTGTCGGCACCGACCGGCGCGCGGCCCGATGCCCGGTCGTGGGCGTCGAGAGCACGTCGGCGCCGTAACGGTCGGGGCGGTCCGGGCTGCTCGGTGCGTGGGGTCGGGACGTCACCCGGGAAGCCTAGGGTGCGCGCCGGCGTTCCCCGAGGAGGTGCCGGGTGGGCGTCGTCCCCGACGTGGCCGGTGCGACCGCGTAGAATTGGCACTCGCCGACCCGGAGTGCCACCGGGAGGTGGGGAGCACGAGAGACGGACCACGCCCGACGGACCCGGCACCTCGCCCGGACCGGCACCGACTCGACGCAGGGAGGTCACGGTGAGCGACGACCGCAGGCTCGACGTGCTGCGCGCGATCGTGGAGGACTACGTCGTCACGCGCGAACCGGTCGGCTCGCGCGCGCTCGTGGAGCGGC
>DATKTF010000226.1:0-2113 GCA_035531255.1 Cellulomonadaceae bacterium | reverse complement strand
CTGGTCGCGCACGGCCGCGGACCTCGGCGCCGACCTGGTCGTGTTCCCCGAGATGACGCTGACGGGCTACCCCATCGAAGACCTCGCCCTGCGCGCCTCGGTGCGACGCGAGGCCGAGCGCGTCCTGCAGGACGTCGCCGCGCGACTCGCCTCCGAGGGCATGGCGGGCCTGACCGTCATCGTGGGCACGCTCGGCAGCCGGACGCACCGCGAGCACGCGGGCGCGCCGGCACGCCCGACGAACCAGGCGGCCGTCCTGAGGGGCGGCACCGTGGTCGCGCGCTACGACAAGCACCACCTGCCGAACTACGGAGTGTTCGACGAGTTCCGGATCTTCACCCCGGGGGACGCGCCGTGCGTGGTGGACGTCGGCGGGCGCCGTGTCGGGATCGTGATCTGCGAGGACATCTGGCAGGACGGGGGGCCGGTGTCGGCGATGCGCGACCTGGACCTCGATCTCCTGGTGGTCCCCAACGGGTCACCGTTCGAGGAGGGCAAGGGCCACGTGCGGACCGAGCTGGCCGCACGTCGGGCGACCGAGATCGGCGCCCCGGTGGCGTACGTGAACCTCACCGGCAGCCAGGACGACCTCGTGTTCGACGGCGGATCGTTCGTCGTCACGCCGTCCGGCGACGTCGTGGCGCGTGCGCCGCAGTTCGTCGAGCACCTGCTGGTCTGCGAGCTTCCCGACGACGCCACCACCCCGACGGGCACGCTCGCGAGGCCGCTCGACCCCGACGCCGAGGTGTACCGGGCACTGGTGACCGGCCTCGAGGGCTACGTCCGCAAGAACGGGTTCCGGTCCGTCGCGCTCGGTCTGTCCGGCGGGATCGACTCGGCGCTCGTCGCCGCGATCGCCGCCGACGCGATCGGCGGCGGCAACGTCGTGGGCGTGTCGATGCCGTCACCGCACTCGTCGCAGCACTCGAAGGACGACGCCGCCGACACCGCGGGACGACTGGGAGCCGACTACCGCGTGCAGCCGATCACCCCGATGGTCGAGGCGTTCGACCGGGAGATGCACCTCGACGGCGTCGCAGCGGAGAACCTGCAGGCCCGGGTGCGCGGCATGATCCTCATGGGACTGTCGAACGCCGAGGGTCACCTCGTTCTCGCGACCGGGAACAAGTCGGAGCTCGCCGTCGGGTACTCCACGATCTACGGTGACGCCGTCGGGGGCTACGCACCCCTGAAGGACGTCGACAAGTCCCGGGTGTGGGAGCTCGCGCGCTGGCGCAACGGCGCGGCGATCGAGGCCGGGGAGCTCCCACCGATCCCCGAGAGCTCGATCACCAAGCCACCGTCGGCCGAGCTGCGGCCCGGTCAGGTAGACCAGGACAGCCTCCCGGCCTACCACCTGCTCGACGCCGTTCTCGACGCGTACGTGGAGAGCGCCGAGGGGCGCGCCGAGCTGCTCGAGCGCGGGTTCGACCCCGAGGTCGTGGACACGGTCGTCTCGCTCGTCGACCGCGCCGAGTGGAAGCGCCGGCAGTACCCTCCAGGTCCGAAGGTCACCGCGCTCGCCTTCGGGCGTGATCGGCGCCTCCCGATCACGACGAGGTGGCGCGAGCCGTGACGGACCAGCACGGACCAGCAGGAACCAGGTCGCTACGAGAGAGAGCAGGAACGATGAGCGACACCGCACCGGCACCACGCCCCGTGACCCGGGTCCGGGTGCCGCACCTGCGCGCGGCCAAGGCGCGCGGCGAGAAGCTGACGATGCTCACGGCGTACGACGCGCCGACCGCCCGGATCTTCGACGAGGCGGGGATCGACATGCTGCTGATCGGGGACTCGATCGGCAACACGATGCTGGGCCACGAGACCACGATCCCGGTGACGGTGGACGAGCTCATCCCCGCGGTCCGAGCGGTGGCCCGGTCCACGCACCGGGCGATGGTCGTGGCCGACTTCCCGTTCGGGTCGTACGAGGCCTCACCGGCGCAGGCTCTCGCCACCGGCGTCCGGATGCTCAAGGAGGCCGGGGCGCACGCGGTGAAGCTCGAGGGCGGGGCGCGGATCGCCGCGCAGGTGCGTGCGCTCACCGACGCGGGGATCCCCGTAGTCGGTCACCTGGGTTTCACCCCGCAGTCGGAGAACCTCCTGGGCGGAA
>DATKTF010000225.1:0-3632 GCA_035531255.1 Cellulomonadaceae bacterium | reverse complement strand
CCTTCCACGACGGCGCGGGCGGGCCGGACCCCGAGGCACGGTTCGAGCCGTTCGTCGAGAAGTCCGAGCTCGCGGTGGCCGGGCGCGCGGCCAAGGGCAGTCGCGGGACGCGTGTGCGCTACTGGGCGGACGGCCAGATCTTCCCGAAGACCGCGGTGTTCTCGTACGACGAGCTCGTCACCCGGGTGCGCCAGACCACGTTCGTCGTCCCCGGGCTCTCGATCACGGTGCGCGACGAGCGGGGGCTGCCGGGCACACCGGGAGCGGACGGACCGCATACCGAGACGTTCGTCCACCATGGCGGAACCGTCGACTTCGTCGACTTCCTCGCCCCGGACGCCCCGGTGACGGACACCTGGCACCTGACCGGCTCCGGGTCCTTCACCGAGACCGTGCCGGTCCTCGACGAGCGCGGGCACATGACACCGCGCGAGGTCATGCGCGAGTGCGAGGTCGACGTCGCGATGCGGTGGGGCACGGGTTACGACACCGAGATCCGCACGTTCGTGAACATCATCTCGACGCCCAAGGGTGGCTCGCACCTCGCCGGCTTCGAGGCCGGTCTGCTCCGGACGTTGCGCAAGGCGGTCGAGGCGAACGCCCGCCGCCTGAAGATCTCCAGCCGCGACTCGACCGAGCGGATCGAGAAGGACGACGTCATGGCGGGGCTGACCGCCGTGCTGACGGTCCGCCTCGCCGAGCCGCAGTTCGAGGGCCAGACCAAGGAGGTCCTCGGGACGGCAGCGGTCCGCGGCATCGTGGCGAAGGTCGTCGACACCGAGCTGAACGCCCTGCTGACCTCTCCCAAGCGCGACCTCAAGACGCAATCGACGTTGGTCCTCGACAAGATCGTCGCGGAGATGAGGGCGCGTCTCAGCGCACGCAAGCAGAAGGAGATCTCGCGGCGCAAGAACGCGCTCGAGACCTCGTCCCTTCCGTCGAAGCTCGCGGACTGCCGCAGTGACGACGTCGAACGGAGCGAGCTGTTCATCGTCGAGGGAGACAGTGCGCTCGGAACCGCCAAGCTCGCGCGCAGCTCAGACTTCCAGGCGCTGCTGCCCATCCGCGGCAAGATCCTGAACGTCCAGAAGGCGTCGATCTCGGACATGCTCAAGAACGCCGAGTGCGCGGCGATCATCCAGGTGATCGGCGCCGGGTCGGGCCGATCGTTCGACCTCGAGGCGGCGCGCTACGGGAAGATCGTGCTGATGACCGACGCCGACGTCGACGGGGCGCACATCCGGACCCTGCTCCTCACGCTGTTCTTCCGGTACATGCGCCCCCTCGTCGAGCAGGGCCGCGTCTATGCTGCGGTCCCGCCTCTGCACCGTGTCGAGGTGATCGGGGCCGGGGCGAAGAAGAACGAGTACGTCTACACGTACTCGGAGGCCGAGCTGGCGACGACCCTCAAGCGGCTCGAGAAGACCGGCCGTCGCTACAAGGACGACATCCAGCGCTACAAGGGCCTGGGCGAGATGGATGCCGACCAGCTCGCGGAGACCACCATGGACCCGCGCCACCGGACGTTGCGGCGCGTGACCATGGACCACGCCGTCCAGGCCGAAGAGGTGTTCGAGCTGTTGATGGGCTCCGACGTCGCACCACGGAAGGACTTCATCGTCGCCGGCGCCGACGGGCTCGACCGTAGCCGCATCGACGCCTGACCCGCCGTCAGGCGATCGCCTGCGTCAGCCGATCGCCTGCACCGGCGCCGCGAGAGGCATGCCGGGTCCGTCACGGCGCTCGTCCACGGCCGGGAGATCGACCGGCTGGCCTCCTGGGCCGGTCGCCGCCGCGGGTGCAGGCCCGACCCAGCCGAGGACCAGGCAGTCCTCGCCCTTGAGGAACCGGTGGGCCCGCACCCCGCCGGTCGCACGGCCCTTCGCGGGATAGGCGGCGAACGGCGTCGTCTTCGCGCGGCCGGCCTGGACGCCGGGGAGCGTGTCGGACGAGCCCGAGACGGTCACCACGGCGGCATCGGAACCCCGTGCGACCGCGCCGAAGAACACGACCCGCTGGCCGTCGGCGACCTTGATGCCGGCCATGCCGCCCGCGGCTCGGCCCTGCGGCCGCACTGCGGCCGCACCGAAGCGCAGCAGCTGCGCGTCGGAGGTGACGAACACGAGCTCGTGCGTGTCGTCGACGGGTGCGGCACCGACGACCTCGTCGCCCGGCTTCAGGGAGACGATCTCCCAGGCGTCCTTGTTGCCGGGCACGTCGCCCTGCGCGACGCGCTTGACGACGCCGGTTGCCGTCCCGAGCGCGACGGTCGGGGCATCGGCGGTGATCGATACGAGCGTGACGACCGTCTCGCCGGGCTCGAGCGCGAGCACCTCGGACAGCGGAACGCCGCCCGAGAGCGACGGGGGGCCGCCGGTCGGCGGGAGCGCCGGGAGGTGGAGCACGGACAGCCGCACCATCCGGCCGAGGGACGTGACTGCGCCGATGTCGGCCCGCACCGTGGTGGGCACCGCGGACCGCAGGACGTCGTGCTTGGCCCGTGCGCCGTCATCACCCGCTCGCGACAGCTCGCCGCCGTCCGACGTGCGCGCGAGGAGCCCGGTCGCCGAGAGCAGGGCCCAGCACGGGGTGTCCTCGATCTCGAGCGGAGTGGTGCTCCTCGGCGGGGTAGAGACTCCGGCGGCTCCGCCGGTGCTGCCGGTGCTGCCGGCGGAGTCCAGCAGGATCGTCCGGCGCGGTGTGCCGTGCACGCGGGCGACCTCGGCCATCTCCTCGGAGACGACGCGGCGCAGATGGTGCTCGTCCCCGAGGATCAGGCGGAGCTCGGCGATCTCCTGCTCGAGCTGCGTCTTCTCCTTCTCGAGCTCGATCCGCGAGAACTTGGTCAGACGACGCAGTCGCAGCTCGAGGATGTACTCGGCCTGCGGCTCCGACAGGTCGAACACCTCGCGCAGGCGCGTGCGAGCGACCTCGGCGTCGTCGCTCGAGCGGATGACCTGGATGACCTCGTCGATGTCGACGATCGCCACCAGGAGGCCCTCGACGAGGTGCAGTCGTTCGAGCCGCTTGGTGAGGCGGTGGTTGCTGCGGCGCCGGATCACGTCGATCCGGTGGTCGACCCACACCCGGAGCAGCTCCCGCAACCCGAGCGTGCGTGGCTGCCCGTCCACGAGCGCGACGTTGTTGATCGAGAACGAGTCCTCCATCGGGGTGGCCCGGAACAGCTGCTCGAGCACCGCGTCGGGGTTGAACCCGGTCTTCACCTCGATGACCAGGCGCAGACCGTGCGACCGGTCGGTCAGGTCGACGACGTTGGTGATCCCGGTGAGGCGCTTCGCCTGCACACCCTCCTTGATCTTCTCGATCACCTTCTCGGGCCCGACGAGGTACGGCAGCTCGGTGACGACGATGCCCTTGCGCTTCGGGGTGACGTTCTCGATGCGCGTGGTCGCGCGGGTACGGAAGGCGCCGCGGCCGGTGCGGTACGCGTCGCGCACGCCGTCGAGACCGACGATCTTCCCGCCGGTCGGCAGGTCCGGCCCGGGCACGAACCGCATGAGGTCCTCGAGCGTCGCGTCGGGGTGCGCGACGAGGTGCCGGGCTGCCGCGACGACCTCGACCAGGTTGTGCGGGGCCATGTTGGTCGCCATGCCGACGGCGATCCCGGCGGC
>DATKTF010000224.1:0-7163 GCA_035531255.1 Cellulomonadaceae bacterium | reverse complement strand
GAGCTCGCGGACGGACTCGAAGGGGCCACGGCCGATGGTGCGGCACTCGGCGATGGCGAAGATCTCCCGTGCCGGGTGGGTGGTCGCCCCTGCTAGCCGACCGCCTTCTTGACCCTCCTGGCACCGGCGGTGATGGAACGCCAGGAAGAAGACCCCGGGCTCCTGAAGCCGCTGGCTGCGCAGCGGCCGGCACCCGGTCGTCTCGGTCCTCTGTGCCCGTGGCGAACTGGTGCACCCCACTCCCCCCACAGCGAGGGGCGAACGGGCGAGCCTCGGGCGTCACCGATGTGCTCCCCGAGGCGACAACCACCCCAGTCCACCGAAGTCCGCGAGCATCCGCCGAGGTCGACTGCGTACGAATTGCGTACAACAACGCGAGAGACCCTCCCGCTCCTACGAGCGAAAGGGCCTCTGACCTGCTGTCTTACTAGTAGCGGGGGTAGGATTTGAACCTACGACCTCTGGGTTATGAGCCCAGCGAGCTACCGAGCTGCTCCACCCCGCGTCGGTATCTCCACTGTACGTGACAGTCCGGGACCAGCCAAATCGCTGGTCCCGGACCGCAACACCCGCTCCGACCTCAGCCGGCTGCGCCGAGGTTGGCCTCGGCCGCCACGGCCGCCTCGATCGCCTTCTGCAGGTCGGCCTGCGCGGTGCCGTAGGCGGCGACGTCCCCGGCGGCCAGGGCCTTCTGCCCGGCGGCGATCGCAGCATTGGCCTCGGTGAGCGCCTGTGCCAGGGCGGCACGCGCCGTCGCGTTCACGGTCCCGCCGGTCCCGGTGCTGGTGCCGCCACTGGGTGTCGGCGTGGGCGTCGGCGACACCGTGGTGCCGTCCGTCGTCGTCGCTCCGGAGTTGCCACCGAACACCTGGTCCAATGCCCCTGACAGCGTGTCGGAGAACCCGACCGTGTCACCGAAGGACACCAGGACCTTCTGCAGCAGCGGGAACTTGGTCCCCGTCGACGACTGGACGTACACGGGCTGCACGTAGAGCAGCCCGCCGCCGACCGGCAACGTCAGGAGGTTCCCACGGATCACCGTCGAGCTGTCCGTGTTCAGCAGGTTCAGGGTCGTGGACGCGGTCGGGTCCGACGTGAACTTGTTCGCGACCTGGCCCGGTCCGGGCACGGTCGAGTTGCGTGGCAGCTCGATCAGTCTGAGCTTCCCGTACTCGGGGCTCTTCACCCCCGCGACGTCACCCGCCTCGGCATCGGCAGCCAGGAACCCGGTGAGGATGCTCCGTTCGACGCTGCCGGTGTTCTGCGGGATGAATGTCGACGTCAGGGAGAACGCCGGGGAGCTCTGGCTCGGCATCTGGAGCGTCAGGTAGTACGGCGGCTGCGGCTCCTTGGCGGCCGATCCGGTCTGGGTCGGGTCGTTGGGGACCGCCCAGAAGTCCTGACCGGTGAAGAAGTCCGAGGCCGACGTGACGTGGTAGTCGGCGAGCAGTGTTCGCTGGACCTTGAAGAGGTCCTCCGGGTAGCGCATGTGGCTCATGAGCTGGCCGGAGATCGCGGAGATCGGCTTGAGCGAGGTCGGGAACACCTTGTTCCAGGCCTGCAGGATCGGGTCCTGCGGGTCCCACGCGTAGAGCGTGACCTCACCGCTGTACGCGTCGACCGTGGCCTTCACCGAGTTGCGGATGTAGTTGACCTTGGCGGGCAGCAGTCCTTGCACGGACGACGACGTGGACGTCGCGGTCTGCGAGTCCGTCGTCGCGTCCTGCAGCGACATCGACGCCGAGTACGGGTACCCGTCGCTCGTGGTGTACCCGTCCACGATCCACTTCACCCGGCCGTCGACCACGGCCGGGTACACACGCCCGTCGAGCGTCAGGTACGGCGCCACCTTCTGGACGCGCACGCTCGGGTCGCGGTCGTACAGGATCTGCGAGTCGGGCGTGACGCGGTCGGAGAACATGATCTGCTCCGAGCCGAACTTCAGCGAGTACAGGAGCTTGTTCCAGAAGCTTCCGATGCTCGGTCCAGCCTTGACGGTGGCCGTCGGGAAGGTGTTGTTGACCTGGCCGCCGGCCTTGTCGTCCGGGTAGTCGAGCTCCCAGGGGGCGGTGCCGCTGGGCGCGCCGACGATCGAGTAGTCGGGCGAGTTCTGTCCGAAGTAGATGCGCGGCTCGTACGCCCCGAGCCCTCCGTTGGAGGGGATGTCACCCTCGTAGAACGCGGGGCGGCCGTCTGCGCCCGTCGTGTTCCCGTAGGCGGCGACTACGCCGTACCCGTGGGTGAAGACCGTGTGGTCGTTGACCCAGTTCTGCTGGTTGGTGCCGAGGCCGGCGAGGTTGAGCTCGCGCACCGCGATCACGGTGTCCCGGCTCTGGCCGGCGATCTTGTAGCGGTCGACGGAGAGGGTGTCGGCGAACTTGTAGTACTGCTTGTTCTGCTGGAGCTGGCTGAACGACGGGCTCACGATCTGCGGGTCGAGCAACCGGATCGACGCGGTCGTCTCGGCGTCGGAGCGGAGCGCCCCGGGCGTCGCCTGCGTGGTCGCGTTGTACGGGCTCACCTCGACGTTGTCCAGACCGTAGGCGGTCTTCGTCGCGTCGATGTTCCGCTGGATGTACGGGGCCTCGAACTGCTGCTCGTTCGGTGCCACCTGGAAGCGCTGGACGAGCGCCGGGTAGATCCCGCCGACCGCGATCGCCGAGACCACCATGACGCCGAGGCCGATGGCGGGCAGGCGCCAGTTGCCGCGGAACGCCGTCACCACGAAGACGATCGCGACGAGGATCGCGATTCCCGTGAGGATCTGCTTCGCCGGGATGACGGCGCTCACGTCCGCGTACGACGCCCCGTCGAACCGGTCCCCCGCGCGCGTCAGCAGCGAGTAGCGGTCGAGCCAGTAGTTGCCGGCGATCAGCAGCATCAGCACGGCACCTGTCACGGCGAGCTGGACGCGCGCGGCCTTCGTGGTGCGCGGCGCCTCCCCGCCGATCCGGATCCCGCCGTACAGGTACTGCGTCGCGATGCCCGCGATCCCGGCGAGGACCGCCGTCGTCATGAGGAACGACACGATGAACCGCAGACCGGGCAGCTCGAAGATGTAGAACGACAGGTCGAGCCCGAACTGCGGGTCCTTCTGGTGGAACGGCACCCGGTTCGCCCACAGCTGGATCGTCGACCACTGCTGCGACGCCGCGATCCCCGCGAAGATGCCGACGAGAGCCGGCCCCGCGATGCTCACGAGGCGTCGCAGGGGCTCGATCGCCTCGCGGTACTGGTCCAGGCTGACCTGCTCCTGGTTGGACGGCGCGTAGATCGGGCGCGACCGGTACGCCGCCGTCAGGCTGGCCGCGACGGCGCCGGCCATCACGACCAGACCGCCGAGGAACAGCAGCCCGCGCGTCACCCACTCCACCTGGAGCACCTGCAGGTACCCGATCTGCCTGAACCAGAGGACCTCGGTCCACAGCTGCGCCGTGATGACCAGGGCGATGACCAGGGCGACGAGGATCGCGATCGTCGGTCCGAGGGCGCCACGACGACGCCGTGCCGACGGTGGACGTGGGGTGCGAGGAGTGCGGGGCGTGCTGGCAGACGTCACGTCGGATGTGCTTCCTGATCGAGTGCTCGAGGCTGTGCAGCCGTCATCGGATCAACGTGACGGCACGGTCCCAGGTTCCCACACGGGTGGCACCATGGGGGCATGACCGAGGCCCCCGACCCCAGCGGCGCGACCGCACGCGCGGTGCTCGCGCCCGACCAGCAGGCGTTGGCGGACGCCGTCCGCGAGATCGAGCGCCACGTCGCGACCGGTGGGTGGGACGGGCCGGTGCGCGTCTTCGCCCTCGTGGAGACCGCACGAGCGCTTGCGACCGACCCGATGCTGGAGTCACAGCTTCCCGCGGAGGTCGTCCACGCCGCGAGGCTCGACCCCCGGCACCTGACGTCCGTCGAGCAGGAGGACCTACCTCCCGCGGAGGACGTCGAGTCCCTGCTCGGGGCGCTGACCTGGCCGCCGACCGTCGACGGTGCGGCGATCGTGCTCGAGCGCGTCGTGCTCCCTCCGGCGGCCGAGGAGGCCATGCCGACGGACCCGGTCGAGGCCGTCGCCTACCTGCTGGGCCACCCCGACCGCGAGGACGTCCGGATGGCCGTCGGGGCCATGCGCGACGGCCGGTCGTGGTGCGCGGTCCGGACACGCTCGCACGACTCCGACGACGCCGTCGGGCAGGGTCACGACGTCGTCCCCGGGCTGATCGACGCGGTGCGCGCCACGCTCAGCTGACGTCGGCCGGCGTGCAGGTCGGCAGCGTGGCGCCCTTCCCGGCGGCGATGGTCTGAACGGCCTGTTCCGCGTCGCGCAGGGTCGAGACCTTCACCACGTGCAGACCGGCCGGCACCGCGCCGAGGACGTCGGCGCAGTTCGACGCGGGGGCGAGGAACCAGCGCGCGCCGTCCCGCAGCGCGCCGTAGAACTTCTGCCGGATGTCGCCGATCGCCCCGACCGTGCCGTCGATGTCGATCGTGCCGGTGCCCGCGATGACGTCGCCACCGGTGTCGTCGGTCGGGGTGAGCTTGTCGATGATCCCGAGGGCGAACATCATCCCGGCGCTGGGCCCGCCGATGTCGTCGATCTTGATCTTCACGTCGATCGGGAGCGTGAAGGTCGGGTCGATCAGCACCCCGAGCTGAGCCCCGCCGGTCTTCTTCGACCCCGTCACCACCGACAGCGTGACGAGCGAGCCGTTCCGCCTCACCCCGAGAGTGACCCTGGCGCCGGGGGTGACCGCTTTCAGGTCGTCCACGAGGTCCTGGTAGGTCACGACGGCCTTGCCGTCGAACGAGGTGATGACGTCACCCTTCTCGACGACGCCGCTGGCCCCGGTCCCCGACACGTCGCCCGCGATCGTCAGGGTCGCCGGAACCGCATAGCCCAGCTGGGTGAGCGCGGCGACGGTGGCGTTCTCCTGGGACGACGCCATCTGCTGCTCGCCCGCCTTCGCGACCTCGGCCGAGGTGGCCCCGGTCGGGAACACCGTCTCGGCCGGCTGCACCGTGCTGCCGCTCGAGAGCCACCCCGCGAGCACGTGGACGACGTCGACCGGGTAGCCCGGACCTCCCTGCACCGAGGCGGTCGTGAGCAGCAGCTTGCCGGTCGTCGGGTAGGTCGTCGCTCCGGTGACCGAGATCAGTGGCGAGCCGTCCATCGTGCCGAGGGTGTTGCGCGTGGGTCCGGGCGAGTTGACGACGTAGGGCACCGGTAGGAACGCCAGCACGGCGACCAGCACGGCCGTCGCGAGCATCCCGAGGCTCAGGGTCATCGACCGTGGGGACGGCGGTGCGACGTCGATCGGGCGGGACTGGTCCGAGGAGCCCGTCGCCGACTCGGACGCGAGGGCCGAGGCATCGGTCGCGGCCTCGGACGCGAGGGCCGAGGCGTCCGTCGTCGCGGCGACCTGCGAGCCCTCGACCGTCTGCTGGGGCTCGGGAGGACCCGGTCGGCCGGGCTCGGTGGGCTGAGTCACCGGTCGATCATCCCTCACGTCCCTGGCAGGGACCGACACGTCTCCAGGGCGTGCCGACCGGCCCGCTCAGTGGCGCCGGCGGGTGCGCGCCTGTCGCCACACCGCAGCCGTCCCGATCAGCGCCACCGCGGCGCCGGCCGCTCCGAGAGCCGTCGCGTCTCTCGCACCGACGCGGCGACCGGCGAGCGCATGACGTCCGCGCACCGTCTCGAGCAGCACCTGGAGGCACTCCTCGTTCGACCGCTCCGGCTGCCACCCGACTGCCGACAGCCGCGTCGAGGCGACCGTCCACGAGTACACCGCGTAGGCGAGCTCGGACGCCGGCGCCGGGAGCACGCCGACGCGGTGCAGCCGTTCGGCCGTCCCGAAGGCGGTCACCGGCGGCAGCTCGATGCGCTCCAACCCGGCAGCGAGCGCGACCTGCGCCGAGGTGAGCGCCGCCGGCGCACCGACCGTCACCGCCCCGGCCAGACCGTGCACGACGCACGACGCCGCCGCGGAGGCCACGTCGTCGACGTGCACGAACTGCCACTCGCGCGCGCTCCCGCGCACCGTCAGGAGCCGCGGTGCCTCGAAGTGCCGGGTGATCAGCGTGTCGATGCGCGGCCCGACGACCGCCGCCGGGCGCAGCACGGTGATCGTCGGTCGACGCCGGCCCGCGGCACGAGCGACGACCGACTCGACCGCGAGCAGGTCGCCGACGATCCCGTCCGTCTCGGCCTGCCCGCCCGGTGCGAGGTCGTCGTCGTCCGCGATCGGGGCGCGGTCCTGGCCTGCACCGTGCACCATCGCGGACGTCACGACGACGACGTGCCGCACCCCTGCGGCCGCGCTCGCCGCCAGGCATCGCTGGGTGTGTGCGACGGCCTCGGCCCGCCGGTGCTCCGCGGTGTCCGACCACGAGATCGCGAGATCCCCGGCATCGGCGACGAGCACCACCACGCCCGCACCGGTCAGTGCCTCCTGAGGGTCCTGCGCCGGTACCTGCTCGAGCGTCCGCACCTCGGCTGGTGTCCCCGGGTCGAGCCCGTGGCGGGAGATCCAGGTCGCGATGCCGGCAGCGAGAGGCCCGGCACCGACGACGGCGACCGTGGTCGTCCGGTCCGCGCCACGACGAGGTGACCCTCTGCGCCCCGATGCACTGCGCCCAGAGCGAAAGACACCTCCCGCGAGGCGTCCGGTGCCTTCTCTCACGTCCGATCCTCGTTACCGTGGTTGCGTGTCACGTGCGTGGTACCCCCACCCGCACACCTCGGCATCATGTCCCAGCACGACGACACACGACGGCACAGTGTCGACCCCCACCACCTGGTGGTTGCAGTCCTATCGTCCCAGGAGGCGACCCGCGATGAGCACACCCGGCCCGAGCGACGATGCCGAGATCCCGCAGGAGTGGGAGCAGATGCTCCGTGCGATGTTCGGTGCGGACACCGAGGAGGCGCTACGGGAGCTGCGCGCGCGCGGCATGGACCCGGCGGCGATGGCGGCGGCGTCGGGGCTCCCGAACGACCCGGCGCTGCTGGGGCAGGTCCTGGCTCAGGTGCGGCGACTGCTCGCGGCGACCGGCGAAGGCCCGGTGAACTGGGACGTCGCGCACGACGTCGCACGGCAGGTCGCATCCGCCGAGGGTGACCCGTCCCTCACGACGTCGCAGGTCCGCGCCGCCACCGAGGCGATGTC
>DATKTF010000223.1:0-17061 GCA_035531255.1 Cellulomonadaceae bacterium | reverse complement strand
GGGCTGTGCGTCTGGTGCGGCAGCTGCGCAAGGAGCTGGGGACCTCGCACGGGACGATCGGGCGGGTCGCGGACCAGATCGGGGTCGGGGTCGAGTCTGTGCGGCAGTGGGTCAAGCAGGCTGACATCGATGAGGGCGTCGAGCCTGGGGTGAGCACGGGCGAAACGAAGCGGATCAAGGAGCTGGAGCAGGAGAACCGTGAGCAGCGCCGGCCGATCTCCACCTTACGGACACTGTTCGCACCCGCTATTTGCGAGTCCGATCCAGCACTCACCGCTCCCACCTGCCATTGCCGGGCGCAGGTTCGTCGGGCGGCGCCTCGAGGTAGGCGGTGAGGTCGGATCGACGGATGTGACTGAGGCGTTCGCCGACCCGAACCGATCGGAGCTTCCCCGAGGCGAGCGGCGAGCAGACAGTGTCGCGTCCGCAGCCGAGTTCGTGTGCAACCTCGACGACGGAGAGCAGACCGACGGCGAGCCGACCTCCCACCTGGAACCCGGCGGTGAGCCGTGGTTCGACTACCCGCTGTCCCCGCTCACGATCGCCCGCACCGTCCGCGAGCTCGACGCCGCCACGCGCCTCGGCGCGCACACGACGTTCTTCCGCCTCGTCGACGACGCGGGCCTGGCCCGCTTCGTCGACGCGATGGCGCGCCGCACGGGCGGCACCGTGGTGGCGCCCGAGGCGGACGACCTGGGCGCCGCCGTCATCGGCTCCTACCTCGACGCGCACCGGGGACGCGACGGGATCGGCGAGGGCTTCGGCGCCACCTCCTGGCCCGCCTGAGCCGCGCAGTCAGACGGGCGAGCAGTCAGAACAGTGGCCAGGGGACGGCCGGCGCGTCGCCGCGCGGAGCGGGGAAGCGACCGCGCGCGAGCAGCCGGTCGCAGCGCGTGGCGAACGCCGCGACCTCGCGGCCGGTGAGCAGGTCGCGCAACGTGTCGCCGAGCGGGCCGTCGAGCTGCTCGCGCACGCGTGCGACGCCGGCACGCTCGGCGGCGGCGAGCTCCTCGCCGAGCCAGCCCCACAGCACCGTACGCAGCTTCGGCTCGACGTGGAACGTGAGCCCGTGGTCGACCCCGTGGCGGTGCCCGGCGGCCATGGCGAGCACGTGGCCGCCCTTGCGGTCGGCGTTGTTGACGACGACGTCGAACACCGCCATGCGCCGCAGCGACGCGGCGTCCTCATGGATGAGGGTCACGGGTCGGTCGTCCTGGTCGCTGCCGTCGAGCACGCGGCGCCATCCCGTCGGGGGCACCGAGGCGCTGGGCACGAGGTCGACCGGGTCCTGTGCGGGGTCGGGCTCCCGCCAGAGCTGCACCATGCCCGGGCCCAACGGCCCGTCGCGCAGCCAGGTGCGGGGCACGATGTCCCAGCCGAACGCCTCGGACACGTGGAACGCCGCGACCTCGCGGTGTGCGAGCGTGCCGTCGGGGAAGTCCCGCAGCGGGCGCTCGCCCGCGACCGGCTTGTAGACGACGTGGACGTCGTCGATGTGGCCCTGGAACGTCGAGTTCGAGGCGGACGCGATGCGCGCGGTGAGCACGAGCTCACCGGCGTGGAGGTCCGCCTCCGAGGTGGTCACGGCGTGTCTGGCGGCGTGCAGACGTGTCCGTCGGGGTCGACCGGCCGCCCGCACAGCGGGCACGGCGGTCGCCCCGCGCGCACGACGTCGCGGGTGCGCTGCGCGAAGGCGCGCGCGGTGCCGACCGGCATCCGCACGCGCAGCACCTGCGGGGCGTGCTCGAGGTCGGGCTCGTCGTCGGACTCGACGTACGGATAGACCTCGAGCAGGATCTGCGCGGTGGACGGGTCCCAGCCGATCCCGATCGCCCCGGTGCGGAACTCCTCCTCGACCGGCTGGTCCAGCGGCTCGTCGTCGAGGAGCTCGGCGGGCGTCTCCACGGGGATGTGCAGGGTCGGGTCGCCGCGCACCGCGAGCTGGTCGAGGATCTCGTCGACCTTCTCGGCCAGCAGGGCGGACTGTTCCTTCTCGAGGGCGACGCTCGTGACCCGCCTGCCGGCTCGCGCCTGCAGGTAGAACGTGCGCTCCCCGGGCCGCCCGACGGTGCCGACGACGATGCGGTCGGGCCAGTCGAACTCGTGGACGACGGTGGGCATGTCGACCACCCTACGAGCGATCCGGGGCGCTGACCACGAGCGGTCTCGCATCGCCGCGGGTCGACGAGCGGACCGGGGTACGCCGGCCTACGAGCGGTCCGGGGCTCGCGGCCCGTCCCCGCCGCCGACCTCCTCGCCGCCCGCGGACTCGCTCGCGCGCAGCCACGACAGGTCGCCGGAGTCGGTGTTCGTGGCGAGCACCGTGGGCCGACCGACGCCGTACCGCACGATCGACACCGACCCGGGGCCAGCGGTGAGGCGCTGGAACACGTCGAGGTGCATGCCGAGGGCGTCGGCGAGGACCGACTTGATGATGTCGCCGTGGCTGACCGCGACCCACACCGCCCCCGCGCCGTGCCGAGCCTCGAACGCGGCGTCATGGCGTCGGATCGCGGCGACCGAACGGGCCTGCATGGCCGCGAGCGACTCGCCGCCCGGGAACGTGGCGGCGGACGGCTGCGCCTGCACGAGCGCCCACAGCGGTTCCTGGGCGAGCTCAGCGAGGCGTCGGCCCTGCCAGAGCCCGTAGTCGCACTCGACGATGCCGCGCTCGATGGGCGTCACCGGCTCGCCGTCCTGGTACGCGCGGATGGCCCGCGCGGTCTGCCGGCACCGTTCCAAGGGGCTCGAGACGACGCCGACGAGCGGCACCGCGGCGAGCCGCTCGGCTACGTGCGCCGCCTGACGCCGCCCGGTCGCGTCGAGCCGGACGCCAGCCGTCCGACCCGCCAGCACGCCGTCGGCGTTCGCCGTCGTGCGGCCGTGCCGGACGAGGACCACGGTTGCCATGGCCCGAGCCTAGGGGCCGACCGCGATGCGGAGACTCGGATCTCGCGGCGGTGCGCCGCCGGGAACCCATTCGGCGCGTAGGCGTCGGCGACGAGGTCTGCTGGGGAAGGTGACTCGTCGAGACCGGTCTCAGCGTCTCGACCTCGTCCGACGTGCCGCGGCCCGGAGATCGGCGATCGACCGGTTGCCGGACATCGGGCCTCGCTGCTCCACGGCCATCGCGCCGGCGAGGTTCGCGTAGCGAAGCGCCTCGGACGCATCCATCCCCCCGAGGTAGAGCGCGAGGAACGTCCCGCCGAAGCAGTCCCCCGCCCCGGTCGGGTCGATCTCGTCGACCGTCAGGCCCGGCACGCTCACCTCCTCGTGACCGGGGAGGAACAGACTCGCGCCCTTTGCACCGCGCTTGATGACGACGACCTCGGCCGCTCCGGCTGTGAGCTGCGCCGCGCACGCCGAGTCACTCTGCTCGCCGAGAAGGGCTTGCAGCTCGCCCTCGCTGGCGAGGACGATCTGGGCGCCGCCGAGGATGCGGCGCAGCGCCTGGACGTACTCCGTCCGGGTGAGCATCTCGGGTCGGATGTTGGGGTCGAACGAGACCCGGATGCCACGGGCCGCGGCCCCGTCGAAGACGGCGGCGATCGCGTCGACCGCTCCGGTGCTGAAGGCGCTGCTCCCCATGAGGTGGACGCAGTCCACACCCCTGAGACCTGCGTCGAGGTCGTTCAACCGGAACCGACCCGAGGCGGACTCGGCCAGGTGAAAGATGAACGACCGTGAGCCGGCCACGGAGTAGCTGACGAAGGCGACGCCCGTCGTCCCGTGCTCGTCGACCCGCACGTGGTCGAGCCCGACCCCGCTCGCGCGGAGGCGCGCCAGACAGGACTCGCCGAACTCGTCGGCGCCGACCGTGCCGACGAGGGACACGTCGGCCCCGCACAGTGCCGCCTGGTCGGCCAGGATCGCGGGCGCCCCTGACGGGAACGGTCCGATCCAGTGGCCCGGCTCCCGTCTCGACTGGTCGACCTGCTCGGCGACCATCTCCACGAGGATCTCGCCGATGCACAGCAGCTTCGCCACGAGTGCTCCTCACTGAGCCCGTCACTGCACGGAGCGAGGAGCCCGACGGACTGCTCCCGGTACCGAGCGTCCTGAACCGAGGGCGCCGCCTCCTCCCGTCACATCATGCCGAGATCTGCACCCGGAGGGCAGGGGGCAACCGGTCACCGTGCGCCTCGACCATCGCGTTGCACAGGTCCCAGATCTGCTCGACGGTGAGACTCGCTGACGTGTTCGCGTCCACCATCGCGGCCTGGCGCACGAGCCGCGGCTCGCCGCGGACGGCGGCGGCGACCGTCAGCAGGCCCGTGCTGACGAAGGCGGCGTTGACGGCGGCCAGCTGGAGGGGCAGCGCACCCACGGCCTGAGGGTGGATGCCGTCGCCGTCCACCACGGCGGGCACCTCGGCGGTGAACGCCTCCGGCAGCCCGTCGATGAGTCCGGCGTTGGGCACGTTCACGACGATCGTGCGGGGGGTCCCGGTGACGATGCTGTGGATGATCTGCGGTGCGTACTCCTGTGCGGCGTGCTCCCGCTCGCCGATGTCCTCACCGGCCTGGACCTTGCGTCGCGTCTCCTCGTACTCCGCGACGTTGTCCCGTGAGATTCCCAGGTAGTCGCCGACCGGGATCCGCAGTCGCTCGATCTCGGCGTCGGAGTGCATGTACCAGGGGAGGTACTCGGCGGAGTGCTCGCTGGACTCCGTCGGGTAGTACCCGAGGCGGCGGTACATGTCGACGCGGACCCGGCGGCGCAGCTCGGGGTCCGCGGCGATGCGCTCGTCCAGGCGCGGGTACAGGTCGACGCCGTCGTGCTCCCAGCGAAGGATCCACGCCTGGTGGTTGACTCCCGCGCTCAGGTAGCTCACCTCGTCGAAGGGCACCCCGACGACGTCGCACAAGCCGCGTACCGTCCAGTAGACGGAGTGGCACAGGCCGACGACCTTCAGCCGGGGCGCGACGGCGTGCAGGTACGCGACGTTCATCGCCATCGGGTTCGTGTAGTTGAGGAACCACGCCTCGGGGCAGATCTCGAGCACGTCCTGCGCGATGGCCGACAGCACCGGGAACGTGCGCAGTGCGCGGAAGATGCCGCCGACGCCCACGGTGTCGCCGATGGTCTGGCGGAGCCCGAAGCGGGCGGGCACCTCGAAGTCGACCTCCGTCGCCGGGTAACCGCCGACCTGGATCGAGTTGATGACGAAGTCGGCGCCTTCGAGGGCCTGCCGGCGGTCGAGGTACGACGCGATCACGGGCGCGGCGCCCTGGTGGTCGGCGGTGCTGCGGGCGATGCCCTCGGCCGTGGCCAGCCTGTCGGCGTCGATGTCGTGCAGGTGGATCGTCAGGTCCGGGATGTCGCCGAACGCCAACAGGTCCGCGAGCAGGTCGCGGGTGAAGACAACACTTCCGGCGCCAAGGAACGTGATCGTGGTCATGCGCTCATGCTGCCCGAGACCGCGCAGTTCTGCAAGATGTGCGCAGAACTGATCACTCTGTCTCGTGCGGGGTCGCCTAGACCGCGTGGATCCGGACTCCGCTCTCGCCCAGCTCGCGCAGGCGTTCGGGGTCGGCGCCCGTGTCGGTGACGATGTCGTCGATCTGCGACAGCGCCACGATGCGCGCGAAGGTCACCTTCCCGAGCTTGGAGCTGTCGGCGATGACGACGCTGCGGCGGGACCGCTCGAGGAAGTTCCGGTCCGTCTGGGCCTCCATCTCGTGATACGTGGTGCAACCCTCCTGCGCCGAGAGGCCGTCGACACCGATGAAGGCGATGTCCAGGTGGTAGTTGTCCAGCATCATCTCGGCGGCCGGCCCGACCATCTCGTAGGAGGGGCGGGCGACCCCGCCGATGACGACCAGCGTGATCTGCGGACGAGTGGCCAGTTCAGCGGCGATGTTGATGGCGTTGGTGACCACCGTGATGCCTCGTCGGTCCGCCAGTGCCCGGGCGAGCTCCGTGGCGGTGGAACCGCCGGTCAGGCCGACGACGGCGCCGTCCTCGACGAGAGAGGCGGCGGCCCGGCCGATCCGGCGCTTCTCGGCCTGGTTGCGGGTCGCCTTGATCCCCACCGAGAGCTCCTGGCCGACGTCCCCGACGACGGCGCCGCCGTGCGTCCGGAGCAGCAGGTGGCTGGCGCTCAGGGACTGCAGATCTCGTCGGATCGTCGCGCCGGACACCCCCAGGGACGCGGCCAGCTGCGCGACGTCGACGCTGCCCGTCGACGCTGCTCGTTCGAGGATGGCTGCCATTCGGTCTGCTCTGCGCACGATGTGATCGTAGAGCACGCAACCCGGGTGCGCAATTGCGCGGAAGGGTGCCTCACTCTGAGCATTTGGTAGCCAGATCGGCCCTCAGCATTGACGCGTGGCTCCACTGGCTCTAGCGTCTGCCAAAAGTGCGCAGGTTGTCATCGGAGACGGCCTGTGTCTGCGCAAGTGATCAGATGCGCGCCAGCCTGGCGCGTATGGACCAGCCCATAGGAGGGCCAAGGACCATGATGAGAAAGCAACCACGCGTGACCAGGCACGGGGCCGCCGGACTTGCCGGGCTCACGGCCGTCGCCCTTCTCGCCGCCGGCTGCAGCGCCGGAGGCGGAGGTGCCACCGCATCGGGGACGTCGACCGACACCACGGGGGTCACGATCACCGTGGCGCTGCCGACCGACCCCCCGCCGGCCGCCGACCTGGACGCGTTCACGAAGCAGACCGGCATCAAGGTCACCTGGGCCTCGTCGGACTGGGACAGCCTCCAGACCAAGATCTCCGCAGCGGCGACCGCGAACACCTACTTCGCCGATGTCACCAACGTCGACTGGTCCCGCGTGGGTCAGCTGGGCAAGCTCGGCTGGTTCCAGCCGCTGGAGAAGTACCTCGACGCCAACGCGCTCAAGGCTGACATGCCCCAGCTGGGTTCGTTCACGCTCGGCGGCCACATCATCGGCGTGCCGTACGACTCCTCGTACATGGTCACCACAGTCAACACCGAGCTGTTCGCCAAGGCCGGGATCACGACGATGCCCACCACCATCGAGCAGTACACGAACGACCTCAAGCAGATCAAGGCCAAGGGCGTGGTCGAGTACCCGCTCAACATCCCGTTCGCCGCAGCCGAGGGACTGTCGACCTACTGGTACGAGACGACCAACGCGTTCGGCGGCACCGTGCTCGACGCCAGCGGCAAGCCGCAGTTCACCGACCCCGGCTCGCCGGGCTACAAGGCCGCCCAGTGGATGGTCGACGCGATCAAGAACGGCCTCGTGCCGCCCGGCAACATCAACGTCAACGACGCCCAGGGCGAGCAGACCCTGATGGCTCAAGGACTGGCGGCGAGCACGTTCTCCGACTACTCGGGGCTGATCAACAGCCTGTACAACGTCACGGACAGCTCCAAGGTCACCAACCAGATCCAGTACCTGCCCACGCCCGGTGTCACCGGTCCGGCGGGCAACCTGTCCAACCCCGACGGGATGGGCATCCCGACGCAGGCGAAGAACCCGGCGGCGGCCGCCAAGTTCATCGAGTGGTTCAACTCCGCGTCGACGCAGGAGGACTTCGCCGGCCTCAACGGCCAGGACAAGGTGTGGGGCTCGTCGTTCATCCCCTCACGGCTGAGCGTCGTCGAGAAGCTCTCCCAGGCGGGCAGCCTCGCCGACGGTGCGCACCTCGCGGCGATGCTCAAGACCGCCACGCCGGTGTTCCCGCAGGGTGCACCCACGTGGTACCCGACCTTCTCCAACGCCGTCTACACGAACCTGCACGCGGCGGCGACCGGGTCGATGAGCGTCGCTGACGCCATCAGCGCGATCGCTGCGGTCGCGAAGCAGCAAGCGAGCAACGGCTGATGTCCGCCCCGCGGAGGTCGGCGCGGCCGACACCGCGGGCGGACGATGCCAGGCGTGGCGTGGTGGTCGAGGTGGATCGCTCTGACGCGGCGACCTCGACCACCCGCCCGCGCCGGTGGCGCCTCGACGCGCTGCCCTACGTGCTCGTCGCCCCGGTGGCGATCTTCATCGTGGGCCTCGCCCTCGTCCCGGCCGCGTTCACGATCATCGAGTCCTTCTTCACGGTCGACGCGCTCGACCCGCCCACCCGGTTCACCGGGTTCGGGAACTTCGTGGCGCTCTTCCACAACGACGCGGTGCGCAGCAGCGTCGGGAACACGGCGTTCTACGTGCTCGTCGGCGTCGCGCTGTCGACGGTTCTCGGCATCGGGATGGCGGTCCTCCTGCAGCACCCGTTCCGTGGTCGCGGCGTCGTCATCGCGATCCTGATCCTGCCGTGGGCGCTACCGGGCGTGGTCGAGGGCATCCTGTGGTCCGGCATCTTCGACCCGAACTCCGGCCTCATCAACGGCCTCGTCGCGACGCTCCACCTCGGTGCCGGCAACGGTGTGCTGATCGGTCAGAACCACCTCCTGACGCTCGCGCTCATCGAGCTCGTCCAGGTCTGGCAGATGACGCCGCTGTCGACGTTGCTGATCTTCGCCGCCCTCCAGCTGATCCCCGGCGAGATCTACGAGGCGGCGGTGGTCGACGGCGCGAACCAGTGGCGCAGCTTCACCTCCATCACGCTGCCGCTGGCACGGCCGGGCATCGCCGTGGCCATGGTCCAGGCGCTGATCGCGACCCTGAACATCTTCGATCAGCCCTACGTGCTGAACGGCGCGGCGTCCACCGGGTCCTCCGTGACGATGCAGACGTACTTCGTGAGCTTCCAGAACCTCAACTTCGGCCAGGGGTACGCCCTCTCGCTGATCGTGGCCCTGGTGACCGTCGCTCTCTCCCTCGTCGTCGTTCGATTCGTCTACCGGAAGGTCGAGCTGTGAGCGCCCGCCGTCACCCGCTGCGATCCGTGGGACTCGGTCTCGTCATCCTCTGGTCGATCGTCCCGATCTACTGGGCCGCCAAGTCGGCTCTCCAGACCGAGAGCGCCGCCCGGTCACGCCCGGTCGAGTACATCCCGCTGCACCCCACTCTGGACAACTTCCGGCTGCTGCTCTCCGGGCAGGGCGACGTCGCCGTGGGCATCCGCCATTCCATGATCAACATCGTCATCGAGTGCACCGCGGCGACGGTCGTGACGGTCACGCTCGCGGCTCTCGCGGCGTACGCGTTCGCGCGATTCAGCTTCCGGGGGCGGACCGTCCTCTTCTACGCGGTCCTCGCGACGATGGCATTCCCGCCCTACACGACGTTGATCCCGCTGTACCGGATCATGAGCGCCTTCAGTCTGGTCAACACGTATACCGGAATCGTCCTCGTGTACGTCTCGGGCTTCCTGCCACTGGCCGTCTGGGTCCTCCACAACTACTTCGCCAGCATCCCGACCAGCATCGAGGAGGCCGGTCGGATCGACGGCGCGAGCCGGATGCAGGTGTTCCGGCACCTGGTGCTCCCACTCGCTGTCCCCGGGATCATCTCGACCGCTCTCATCACGTTCCTGTTCGGGTGGGCCCAGTTCCTCTTCCCGCTGGTGCTCTCGACCGACCTGACGACCCAACCGCTGACCGTTCTCATCGCGGCTCTTCAAGGACGGCACATCGTGCCCTCGACGCTCATGAGCGCGGCCGGCCTCCTCGCCATCGCGGTGCCCGCCGTGATCGCGCTGGCGTTCAACCGCTACATCGTGAACGGGCTCCTGGCGGGGAGCACCAAGTGACGACCGTCAACGTCGCTCACGCGACGATCGAAGGAGAAGTGGCATGAGTGACGCTCTTGAGGATGTCCTGCTCCGGCACCGCGAGGGCGACGGCGTGGGCATCACCTCGGTCTGCTCCGCCCACCCGCTCGTGATCCGGGCGGCGTGCGAGCACGCCGTCGCCGAGGACGCCGTCGTGCTCATCGAGGCGACGAGCAACCAGGTCGACCAGTTCGGTGGGTACACCGGGATGCGACCGGCGGACTTCCGTGACCTGGTCCACGGCATCGCCGAGAAGGCCGGCCTGTCCCGTGCGCGCGTCATCCTCGGGGGGGACCACCTGGGCCCCAACGTGTGGCGATCGTTGCCCGCCGACCAGGCGATGAGCCGGGCGGAGGACCTCGTACGCGCCTACGTGGAGGCCGGCTTCACGAAGATCCACCTGGACTGCAGCATGGCCTGCGCCGACGACCAGCTCCCGCTGACCGACGAGGTGGTCGCCCGTCGAGCCGCTCGCCTGGCACGCGCGGCGGAGGAGTCTGCGCGGCGCGCCTTCGGCCGCAGCGCGCTGCAGTACGTCATCGGCACCGAGGTGCCGGTCCCCGGCGGCGCCCACGAGGAGATCACGGCGCTCACGCCCACCTCACCGGACGCGGCACTCGCCACCCTCGAGGCGCACCGTGCGGCGTTCGCGGACGCGGGGATCGACGAGGCGTGGTCCCGGATCGCCGCTCTGGTCGTCCAGCCCGGCGTGGAGTTCGACGCGCTTCGCGTGATCGACTACGACCGCCCCCGTGCCGAGGCGCTGAGCCGGACGGTCGAGGGCGGGTCGCTGGTCTTCGAGGCGCACTCCACCGACTACCAGACGGCCGCCAACCTCGCGGCTCTCGTCCAGGACCACTGGGCCATCCTCAAGGTCGGCCCCGGTCTGACGTTCGCGCTGCGGGAGGCACTCTTCGCGCTCGCGGCCATCGAGACGGAGATCGTGCTTGCGGGCGCGTGCTCGAGGCTCCCGGAGGTCGTGGACGAGGTCATGGTGCGCCGACCCGAGTGGTGGCAGGGCTACTACGAGGGCGACGACGCGGCCCAGCGCGTCGCACGCAGATACAGCTACTCCGACCGGCTGCGCTACTACTGGCCGGACCCGCAGGTGGAGGCCGCAGTCGAGAGGCTGATGAGCAACCTGCGGGCGTTCCCCCCACCTCTGCCGCTGATCAGCGCGCACCTGCCCGCTCAGTACGAGCGCGTTCGCGACGGCAGCCTCGCTCCCGAGCCGACCGCTCTGGCGTTGGACCACGTGCGTGACGTCCTTCGCGCCTACTCGACCGCCTGCACACCCGAGCCATCTAGGAGCCTGTCGTGACCACACCCTCGCGCACCACCGCATCGGCGGGCGACCGCATCGCCGCAGAGCGGTCGGCGGGCCTCACTGACCCGAGGGCCGGGGCGACCGGCCGCGAGATCGCCCACCAGCCGACGATGTGGAGGCGTGTCGCCGCGGACATCACGTCCCACGCGGTCGAGGTGCAGCGCTTCCTCGGGCCGCTGCTCGCGCTCGACGACCTGCGCATCGTGCTCACCGGCGCGGGCACCTCCGCCTTCGTCGGCGAGATCCTTGCCCCGGCGTTGACCCGGCAGCTGCGCCGACGGGTGGACGCGGTTCCGACGACCGACATCGTCTCGAACCCGAAGGAGATCTTTGCCGAGAACCTTCCGACGCTCCTCGTGTCCTTCGCCCGCTCGGGCGACAGCCCGGAGAGCGTCGCGGCAACGGTCCTCGCCGACAGGTCGCTGCACTCGGTCCACCATCTCATCGTCACGTGCAACCCTGAGGGCGAGCTGGCGCGGGTTCACGGGACGGACGAGCGCTCGCTCGTCCTTCTCATGCCCCCGGAGACCAACGATGAAGGCTTCGCGATGACCTCGAGCTTCACGTCGATGGTGCTGGCGACCTGGCTGGTGCTGAACGCCGGCGCGCAGGATCTCGCGATGGTCGAGCGCATGGCGGAGGCCGGCGCGGCCGTGCTCCGTGAGCGCGCCGACACCGTGGCCGAGCTCGCGGCGCGCGGCTACAAGCGGGTCGTCTACCTCGGGAGCGGTTCGCTGACCGGCCTCGCGCGCGAGTCCGCGCTCAAGGTCCTCGAGCTCAGTGCCGGCGGTGTCGTCAGCTACTTCGACTCGTCGTTGGGCTTCCGGCACGGGCCGAAGTCCGTCGTCGACGGGGAGAGCCTCGCGATCGTCTACCTGTCGACCGATCCGTACACCCGCCAGTACGACGAGGACATCGCCGTCGAGCTCGGGAACCAGATGGGCGAGGAGAACGTCGTCGTCCTCGGATCGAGGCCGAGTGAGCGCATCGACTCCGTCTGGACGCTCCCCGGGTTGGACGATGCCCCCGATGTCATCGCGGCCCTGCCGTACGTGCTGGTGGCTCAGCTGTTCGCGCTCGGCACCTCCCTGTCGCTCGGGCTCACCCCGGACACCCCGTCGCCGTCGGGGCAGGTCAACCGCGTGGTCAAGGGTGTGACGGTGCACTCTTACGACGGGAGGTAGCAGTGTTCCTCGGGGTCGATGGCGGAGGCACCAAGACCGCGCTGTGCGTCGTGACGGAGGATGGCCTCGTCGCGGCGACGGTCCAGGCGCCGAGCTGCTACTACCTCGGCAAGCGCGGGGGAATGGCGATGGCCGCGCGCGTGCTGAACGACGGCGTGGCCGAGGTGTGCGAGCACGCGGGAATCACGCCGTCCGAGCTCGGGTACGGATTCTTCGGGCTTCCCGCGTACGGCGAGGTGAGTGCCGACCTCCCCGCACTCGACGCCGCTGCGCGCGCCGCGCTCGGTCACGACCGCCTCGCCTGCGGCAACGACATGGTGGCGGGGTGGGCCGGGTCGCTCGGCGCGCTCGACGGCATCAACGTCGTCAGCGGCACGGGATCGATCTGCTACGGGGAGCGCGCAGGGGAGCGTGTCAGGGTCGGCGGGTGGGGGGAGCTGTTCGGCGACGAGGGTTCCGGGCACTGGATCGGCATGCGGGGACTCCAGGCGTTCTCCCAGATGAGCGACGGACGTCTGGACGAGGGCCCGCTGCTCGACCTCGTGCGTGCGCGCCTCGGGCTCGCTGCCGACCTCGACCTTGTCGCGGTGACCATCCTCCGGTGGCGGCGGGATCGTCGACGCGTGGCCGCGCTGTCCATCGTGGTCGCGGAAGCGGCCGATCGTGGGGACGAGCAGGCGCGCAAGATCCTCGAGGACGCGGCAGCCGAGCTCGTGTCGCTGGTCGACGCTGCGAGGCGTCGGCTCGGCTTCACGGAGGGGGGACCCGTTCCGGTTTCCTACTCGGGCGGCGTGTTCTCCGCACCCGTGGTGAAGGACGAGTTCGTCCGCCTCCTCGCGCAGTCCCACGTCAGCTGGGAGTTCCGCGAACCGCTCTACCCGCCCGTCGTGGGTGCCGCGCTGTACGCGGCCAGGCTCGCCGGCAAGCCGCTCAGCACGGCCGCACTGGCGCGTCTGCGAGAGCAGATCGCAGCGACGGGCTCTGATGTGCCGACCGGGACTGGTGGCGCGCGGCGACGTGGATCGGCTGGTGTCGCGTCGTGACGCCTGTCGTTCCCCCGGTGCCGTCGGGCGATCGCGTCGGGATCGTGGTCGACGGACCTGGGAGAGTGGTGACGTGACGAGTCCCACGTCGGTCGACGTCGTACGGCAGGCCCGTGATGCGGGACGGGGCATCGGTGCCTTCAACGTGGTGCTGCTCGAGCACGCGGAGGCGATCGTTGCCGGCGCGGAGCACGCAGGTCGGCCGGTGGTCCTGCAGATCAGCCAGAACTGCGTCGCCTACCACGGCGCGTTCGAGCCGATCGGCCTGGCCACGTTGGCTCTCGCGCGGAGGGCGACCGTCCCGGTCGTCGTCCACCTCGACCACGCAGAGGATGTCGACCTCGTGCACGAGGCCGTGGCGGCCGGGGTGCGGAGCGTCATGTTCGACGGCTCGCGCCTCTCCTACGACGAGAACGTCGTCGCGACGCGTGCCGTCGTCGAGCACTGCCACGACCGCGGCGTCGTCGTGGAGGCCGAGCTCGGTGAGGTGGGGGGCAAGGACGGGGTGCACGCACCGGGTGCGCGTACGGACCCTGCCGAGGCCGCGGCGTTCGTCACCGCCACCGGCGTCGACTCGCTCGCTGTCGCCGTCGGCACCTCGCACGCGATGACCGAGCGGGTCGCGCGCGTCGACGTGGACCTGATCGCGTCGCTCGCGGGAGCTCTCGACGTCCCCCTGGTCCTGCACGGATCCTCCGGGCTCTCGGACGACGAGCTGCAGCGCGCCGTGCGGGCCGGCATGACCAAGGTCAACATCTCGACGCACCTCAATGTCCTGTTCACGCACGCGGTGCAGGTCGTGCTCGGTGCGCCGCGACCGCCGGTGGATCCGCGTCGGTACATCGCAGCAGGCCGCGAGGCGGTGGCGGTGGAGGTCGAGCGGATCCTGGGGCTCCTCGCGAACGGCTGAGCGGCCGTGCGGGCCCGGTCCACGACGTTCCCGGCGGAGGTCCCCGACCTCGTAGGAGGCGATCTCGTCCGCGATCCCACCGGGCAGACGACGGCCACGCCGCGGGCTTACGCCGCCGAGAGGCGAGCGAGGACCGCAGCGGAGAGCGCGGCGACCGTGGTACCGGATCGTTCGATGGTCGCTGACACGAACGCGTCGTCCAGGCGTAGCAGTCCGAGCAGCAGGTGACCAGGCTCGATGCGCTTGTGGTGAAGTTCCAGGGCGACGCGCAACGCCTGCTCGAGCGACCTCTTCGCGTCCGGCGTGAACCGCGGCTTGCGTCCGCGGCCGGCCGATACGCGGCGATCCGGGGCGGACTCGAGCGCACCGGGCCCGAACGTCTGCTCGACGGCTTCGCGGATGCCGTCGTAGTCGATGCCGAGGGCGCGCAGCGCGGCAGGGTCGATCTGTCCGGCGTGCGGTTCCTCGCCGTGCGGCAGGGCCTGCCTGATGAGGGCGCTGGTGATGCCGGCGTCGCGGAGGGGTCCTCCGGCCGTCTCCTCGCGCGTGTCGGCGCAGCCGTACAGCAGGTGACCGACGTCGAGATGCCGCGAGCCGAGCTCGACAGCCACGTCTTGGGCCTCGACCAGGACGGCGCGGGACGGCTCGGTGAAGTGCTCGAACATGGTCAGCGGCCTTTCGAGTTGTCGATGACGGCGCGGACACCGTGCTTCTGGTGGACGGCCTGTTTGGAGACTCCGAGCTCGGCGGCGATCTGCGCCCACGACCACCCCTGATCCCGCGCGCGGTCGACCTGCAGCGATTCCAGCTGCTCGGCGAGCCGCCGCAGCGAGGCGACGGCACGGAGTCCGATGGCGGGGTCGCTGCTGGCGGCGCTGCGCGCGAGAGCGTCTGAGTTCATGATGGCAGGCTATCTTGACGATCCGATACCGTCAAGAACGGTTGACGATCGGTCGCACACCTGTCCGCGGGGCCCGCCGGTGCTAGCGCGAGGGGGCGTCGGCGAGGCGAGCTTGCAGCTCGCGGATGATCGTGAGCCGTTGGCCCGACGCGAGCAGGCCGGGACCGAGCGGGCCTGACGCGTTCTCGCCGACGGGAGGAAGGGATCGCAGCGCAGCGCGCACCTCTGCCGACACGTGGTCGAGCTGCCAGCGGATCTCCTCGTCGACGGCCTCGGGTCGGTCTGGGTTCGCAAGACCGGCGGCAATGACGGCATAGGCGGCGGCGCCGAGTGCGTGGGCGCCCATGTGGCAGACGGCGACGCCCTCCCCGGCGGCCGCGGCCTCGAATGCTCGGAGGACTCGCTCCGCGCAGTCGGCGGACCACGCGGCGACACGACGTCGATCGGCCTCGCTGAGCGTCTGTGGAGATCCCATCCGCCTCGTCTCCTGACGGTCGGGTGACATCGTGGACGTGGTGTCGCGACGCTACACCGCGGCCCCGAGGACCTCGACACGTCGCGAGCCGAGCGAGGGGTGGGTGACCGTCGACCCGAGTGGCGGCTCGCAGGGGGCGCAGTCTCGTCGCTTCCTCCCGCGGACGCTCCGGCCGTCCCATCGCGGCGGTCGCCCGGGCATAGGATCCCGACGTGACACGGAAGCGGGGCTGATGACCAAGGGACTGCCCACCGTCTACGACGTCGCTGCACGTGCGGGGGTCTCGATCGCCACGGTGTCGCGCGTGTTCAGGCGGCCCGACGAGGTGACCGAGGCGACCAAGAACGTCGTCCAGTCCGCCGTGCGCGAGCTCGGGTACGTGCCGAGCGCGAGCGCCCGCGCGCTCGCGGCACGACGGTCCGGGGCCATCGGGCTGTGCTTCCCGGACTTCGACGGGATCGACGAGTTCGACCCGATGATGTTCACGACGGGGCCCGTGTCCGTGACGCTGGACCCTGCTGCCGACTTCGAGCCGACCGGCGACCTGTACACGAGCGAAGTGATGCGTGGCACCGAGATCGAGGCGTGGCGACACGGTGTGGCGGTGACGATCGCGGTCGCTCGCGGTTCGCGCGGACCGGCGATCTTCGAGAACCTCGCGGGCCGGGTCGACGGGATCGTGACGCTCGCGCGCACGATGCCCGACGACCTGCTTGCGCGGATCGCGCGCCGGATCCCGGTCGTCGTGATCGCAGGGCCGCGCACGGATGACGAGTACGACCACATCAGCACCGATGGAAACGCCGGGATGCGGGCGATGACCGAGCACGTGATCACCGCGCACGACATCACCGACCTGGCCTTCATCGGTGGGCCGTCGGACTCGCTCGACGCCAGGGACCGCTTCGACGGGCATCGTGAGGCGCTGCGCTCCGCCGGCCTGCGCGTACCGCGGGCACCGAGGATGCGGGGTGACTTCACCCGGTCGCAGGGCCGCGCGATCGGCCGCGCCTTGCTCGCCGAGGGACGCCTGCCCCGTGCGCTCGTGTGCGCGAACGACCAGACGGCGCTCGGTGTCCTCGACGCGTTGTCCCAGGCGGGCGTGCGGGTTCCCGAGGACGTCGTGCTCACGGGTTTCGACGGTATCGACGCGACGCAGCTCTCCCTCCCGCGCGTGACGACGGTACGGCAGCCGATGCTCGAGCTGGGGCGCGCCGCGGTGGACACCCTGCTGCGCCGACTGGGCGAACCCGAGCTACCTCCCGAGTCGCGCACGTTGCCGGTGCAGATCCTGCTCCGAGAGAGCTGCGGATGTCTTCCTGCCGCGTCGTGAGACCGGCTCCAGCCGGACCCTGAGGTCCCGGACGCCGGCGGTCCACCGCGCACGCGCATTCACCCCGAAGTTGCGCGATCTCAATGTATGCGCATACATTGGGGCGATGCGCTGAGCACTGCAGCTCGTGCGCCGGAGCGGCGCCTAGCGCGACTCCCGTGACGATGACGACACAAAGGAGAAGGACGCCATGACACATGGCTCCACGCGGGCGCCACGGCGCCTCGCCGTGATCATCGGGGCA
>DATKTF010000222.1:0-2942 GCA_035531255.1 Cellulomonadaceae bacterium | reverse complement strand
GCAGGTGCGTGGGTGAACGTGCGCCAGGACCGGCGGTCGACCGTCAGACCGTCGCCGGTTCGACGACCGGCGCGACCTCGGCCATCGCGTCGGCCGGGGTGCGCGCGATCGCGGTGAAGGCGAGACCGGCGAGAATGCCGGCCACGACCTCGGCGGCGAGATAGACCGGCAGCTGGTCCCACTTCACGGTGCCGCCTGCGAGCTGCTGGACGACCATCGGGCCGATCGTGCGCGCCGGGTTGATCGAGGCGCCCGTCGTCGGGGCGACGGGGATGATCGCCGCGAACACGACGAGGCCGATCGCGAGGCCGTAGAACCCCGGGGCCGCCTTGCGGTGGATCACCCCGAACACGGTGAAGACGAGGATGAACGTCCCGATGAACTCCGCCGTGAACGCCTGCACGGCGCTCACGGTGCCCGCGTAGGACGCAACACCGAGCCCGACGTCGCTCGCCTTCTGGCCGAGCACGCCGATGATCGCCGCAGCTCCGACGATCGCACCGACGACCTGCGCGAGGACGTACGGGAGCACCTGGGACCACGGGAACTTCCGCGTGACGGCGAGTCCGATCGTCACGGCCGGGTTGATGTGGCAGCCGGACACGTGGCCGATCGCGTAGGCCATGGCGACGACGATCGTCGCGAACGCCAGGGAGATCATCCCGAGGTGGGCCATCGTGAACGGGGCGTTGCCGTTCACGATCAGGGTCGCGGGGACCGATCCGACCCCGATGAACACGAGGAATGCGGTCCCGATGGCTTCGGCTGTCAGCTTCTGGGTCAAACGAGGCTCGTCCATGTGGTCCTCCCGGAGGCAACGACGTTGTTGAGGTCGAGGGGCACTCGACTCTCCTTCTGGGCACCTATTCGACATTGTCGAATGGTGTTCCACGGACAGTACACATCGACGCGATATCGCGCAAGAGATTGCGCCCCTGCCGCCCGACGTTCGTGTGAGAGCATGGACGAGTGCACCTTGTGACCTCGCTGGCGACCATGCCGACTGTGCCGACTGTGCCGACTGTGCCGACGGTGCCGACGGTGGCTGGCGCAGCGCTGGGCGCACGGAGGCTGCCGTGATCCAGTCCGTCGACCGTGCCGTGCGGATCCTCACGACGCTCCAGGGCGCCCGGAGGATGAGCCTCGGCGAGCTCGCCGCCAAGCTCGGGCTGCCGCCGTCGACGGTCCACGGCATCGTCCGCACGCTCACCGCGCACGGGATGGTCGTCCAGGAGCACGACTCCGGGCGCTACCGCCTCGGACCTGCGACGCTGCGGCTCGGCAATGTGTACCTCGACACGCTCGACCTGCGCACACGCGTCAACGCATGGGCTCTCGCGCTCGCGCAGCAGACCGGCTTCGCGGTCCGCACCGGCGTGCTGCTCCTCACCGACGTGATCGTGGTCCACCACGTCCCCCGACCGGACAACTCCCTCTCGATGCCCGAGGTCGGCATCGTCATCCCCAGCCACGCGAGCGCACTCGGCAAAGCCTTGATCGCGTTCGACGCGGATGCCTCGAAGGCGGTCCTCAGCCGCAGCGCCACGCGGCGCAGCATGACCGGCGAGACGATCACCGACCCCGAGACCCTGCGGCACCAGCTCGACGAGATCCGCAGGTCCGGCGTCGCGACGGAGGTCGAGGAGGCCGTGATCGGCGAGTGCGGTCTGGCGTCCCCCCTCGTCGACGCCGCTGGTCTCATCACCGGCGCGATCGGCGTCGTCGTGCCCAGCGGCGAGTGGCCGGTCGAGCCGTCGTCCTCCGACGCTCTGCGGTCGGCCGCGCGAGCGATCTCGCGCGAGCTCGGCGCGGACCGCTGGCCGCCGGCGCTCACCACCTGAGCCCGCGGTCGGAGCCCGCCGACCCGGCGGACCACCGGACGTCGCTCACGAGGTCTCGAAGAGGTACCCCATCCCGGGCTTCGTGATCACGTGCCGGGGGTGGGACGGGTCGACCTCGAGCTTGCGGCGCAGCTGCGCCGCGTAGACCCGCAGGTAGGCCGTCTCGTTCGCGTAGCCGGGACCCCAGACCTCCTGCAGCAGCTGCTGACGGCTCACGAGTCGGCCCCTGTTGCGCACGAGGACCTCGATCAGCGCCCACTCCGTCGGGCTCAGGCGCACGTCCTCGCCATGCCGGAGGACCCGGCGCCGCGCGAGGTCGATCGTCAGCTCCCCGGCCTCGACCACCGCCTCCGCCGGGTCCGCCGGCGCTCCCCGGCGGACCGCGGCACGCAGCCGCGCGAGCAGCTCATCCATCGCGAAGGGCTTGGTCACGTAGTCGTCCGCCCCGGCGTCGAGGGCGTCGACCTTGTCCTCGCCCTGCTGACGGGCCGAGAGCACCACGATCGGCACCTGGCTCCACCCGCGGATCCCGGCGATCACGTCGATCCCCGGGACGTCCGGGAGCCCGAGGTCGAGCAGCACGACGCCGGGGTGCCAGCTCGCCGCGAGCTCCAGGGCCCGCACACCGCCGAGCGCGGTGGCGACGTCCCAGCCGTGCGCGCGGAGGTTGATCGCCAGCGCGTGGACGAGGCCCTGCTCGTCGTCGACCACCAGGACGCGGGGCCGGGTCACGAGGCCGCGTCCCGGACGGCCGGACCCGCGACCGCCGGATCCGCGACCGCCGGACCCGGGTCGTCCGGAACTGCGCCGACGCCGTGCTCGACTGCCATGTCATCACCCGTCGGGACGGTGAGCACGATCGTCAGCCCGCCGCCCGGGGTGTCCTCCGCGGCGAGGGTCGCCCCGACGGCGGTCGCCAGGCCCTGCGCCACGGCGAGCCCGAGACCGAGCCCGTCCGGGGACGAGTCGCCGAGTCGCTGGAACGGCTCGAACATGTGGTCCTTGGCGTCGTCCGGCACGCCGCGACCCGCGTCCACCACCCGCACGACGACCTCGGTGCCGATCGCCGCGGCGGACAGCCGGACCGGTGACCCGGGCGGC
>DATKTF010000221.1:0-4502 GCA_035531255.1 Cellulomonadaceae bacterium | reverse complement strand
CGGGACTGGCCGACGCCGGCGCTGCTCGTCGTGCTGCGCGAACCGTCGACCAGCCAGTCGACCTGTCCAGCGAGGGTGCGCGTCGTCGCGCGGACCGGGACGTCGCGCGGGACGACGATCGTGACATCGCCCGCACCGACGGACACGGGCACCGTCACCGGGCTCGCCGCGCTGAGCGGGAGACCGGTCAGGTCGATCCGGAGGTCGCCTGCGAACACCGAGTACCCGCCCGTGGCCGACGAGGCGTCCGTCGGCCGGTACGACTCCTGCCCGAACGCGACCCAGGTCGTGTACCAGGGCACCCGTTCGGTGTTGCCCAGGCCCAACGGCACCGAGAGCAGGATGGCGAGCACCGCGATGGCCCCGAGTCCTCCGCCACGCCGCCCGAGCAGGCCGGCGACCATGATCCCGACGCCCGCCAGAACGATCGTGATGCCCGTGGCGGTGAGCAGGACGGGCCCGTCGAACACTCCTGCACGTTCCGACGCCATCAGCCAGGCGAGGCTGAGCAGACCGAGCGCGAGCACCGTACCCGTCGCCGCGGGGCCCGCGCCGCGCGCGAGAGGGCGCCGCGGACGCGGTGGCCGGACCGGGGCGGTCGTCGGTGTCGCGGGGCTGTACACGCCACCCGGGTAGGTGCGTCCGCTGTACCTCCCGGTGGAGTACGCGCCACCGATCGGGGGTGCGGGCGTCGGGGCCTGAGGTGGGACCTGAGCGGTCGTCGCGGTGGTGGGCGTCGGCTCGGCGGCGAACGGACCGAAGGCGCTGGTCGTCGACCAGGGTGCCCCAGGCGTGCCGCCCGACGCTCCGGGGTCCGGCGGGGTGGTGCTGGGCGTGCTCATGGTGGCCTCCGGTCGGCGACGCTGCCCGCCGGCAGCGATCACGAGGGCGATGATCACCGCGATCGCGGCGACCCAGAGAATGGCGCTGAACCACTGGAACGCGGTGCCCCACCCGAACCACCGGAGCATCCCGCTCCCGCTGTTGAGCCCGAGCAGCAGCATCGCGACGCCGCCGAGGAGCCCGACGTCGAACCGGCCGCGGATCGTCTCCTGCAGGTGGATCCGACCGTCGCTCTCCTCGGGCAGCAACGCCCAGCCGAGCCCGTAGACGACGAACCCGACACCGCCGACGAGCAGGCTCGCGGCGAAGAGCCCGCGGACGAGCAGCGGGTCGATGCCGAACCGACGCGCGATGCCGCCGGCGACCCCGCCCATCCAGCGCTCGTTCGTCCGGACGACGCCGATCCGTCGCATCGCGTCGAAGAACCCGTCCGCTCCCGGTCGGGGAGACGGAGGTGTCGGGCCGCGATACGGACCGTAGGGTCCGGAGGTGCCGCCGGTGGGGCCGTACGCCGACGAGGGCGGGGTACCCGGACCCGTCGGAGGTGTGGTCGATTCCATGACTCGATCCTGTCGCCGTCGGCAGTGCCCCACCATCGGGAACCACCCTGAGGCGACCCTGGTTTGTCGCGTCGTGGCCCCTGATCCGCGTCCGGGTCCGTACCGGGAGCGGCCCGGGCGTGTGACGATCAGGGCATGAGCCAGTCGACCGGGAGCGTCGTGGGCGGGCGTGAGCGCCTTCCGCTGCGGCGACCCGTGCAGGGGCGCCGGATCGGCGGCGTCTGCGTGGGCCTGGCCGCGCATCTCGACGTCCCGGTGCGGCTCGTCCGGGTCGTGATGCTCCTGCTCACCGTGGTCGGGGGCGTCGGCGTGGCCCTGTACGTGTTCTGGTGGGTCACGGTCCCGAGCGGAGACCCGGCCCAGGTCGCGGAGTCGCTGCGACCGGCGGCCATGTCGCGGCTCGCGCCCCGGCTGCGGGACGACGCCCGGCAGGTCCCCGTCACGGACATCGGCATCGGGCTGCTGCTGGTCCTCGTGGCCGCGACGCTCGTCGCCGTCCGCCAGGGGGTGCAGATCCAGTGGTCGTGGGTGCTGCCGACGCTGCTGCTCCTCGGTGGCATCGCGCTGGCCTGGAGCCAGCTCGACGCGGGACAGCGCGAGCTCTGGCGCTCGCGCGCGGGTGGCCGCACCCCGGTCAGCGTCCTCCGGCTCGCCAGGGGGCTCACGCTCGTGGGCGCCGGGGTGCTCCTGCTGATAGGCCAGGACGAGTCGCCCGTCGTGCTCGTGCGCTCGGCCGTGGCCGCCGTCGCGGTGCTCGCCGGCGCGGTGCTCGCACTGGCGCCGTGGTGGCTGCGGCTCGTCTCGGAGCTCGGCGACGAGCGAGCCGCGCGGGCCCGGGAGTCGGAGCGGGCCGACATAGCGGCGCACCTGCACGACTCGGTGCTCCAGACGCTCGCGCTCATCCGGGCCCGGTCGGACCAGCCGGACGAGGTCGCGCGGATGGCCCGTGCCCAGGAGCGTGAGCTGCGCGAGTGGCTCTACAGCGACCGGGCCCCGGCGGGCACGTCGCTCGCGACCGCGCTGAGAGCGGTCGTCGCCGAGGTCGAGGACGGTCGCATGCCCGGGCAGACGGGCGCGGTCGCGATCGACGTCGTGGTCGTCGGCGACCGGGTGCCCGACGACGACACCCGCGCGCTGCTCCAGGCGACCCGTGAGGCGCTCGTGAACGCCGTCGTGCACGGGCGCGCGCCGGTGTCGCTCTACCTCGAGGTGTCGCCCGGGATGCCCGGCACCGTCGAGGTGTTCGTGCGCGATCGCGGCGACGGGTTCGACCTGGCCGACGTCCCGCAGGACAGGTTCGGCGTGCGGGAGTCGATCATCGGGCGGGTGACACGACGCGGCGGCACGGCGAGCGTACGGTCGGACCCGGAGCGGGGGACCGAGGTGCACCTCACGGTGCCGGTCGACGGGCCGGGGGCGCCCGTCGACGACTCGGCGGCACCACCACGAGCAGCGACGGAGGTCACATGAACGAGTCGGGAGCCGGGCGACCAGGTCCGGTCGACGTCGTTCTCGTCGACGACCACCTGATGTTCCGCACCGGGGTGCGTGCGTCGCTCGACGACCGTGTGCGCGTCGTCGGTGAGGCCGCGTCGGTCGACGAGGCGATCGCGGTCGTGCGGCAGTACCGGCCGCCGGTGGTGCTGCTCGACGTGCACCTGCCCGGGGGCGACGGCGGTGGTGGCGCCGAGGTGATCCGCGCCTGCGCCGACGTGCTCTGCGACTCGAAGTTCCTCGCGCTGTCCGTCTCGGACGCCGCGGAGGACGTCGTCGCGGTGATCCGTGCCGGTGCGCGCGGCTACGTCACGAAGGCGATCTCCGGTCCCGACCTGGTCGACGCCGTGCTGCGGGTGGCAGGCGGGGACGCGGTGTTCTCCCCGCGCCTGGCCGGGTTCGTGCTCGACGCGTTCGGCGTGGTCGGGGGAGACGTCGCGATCGCCGACGACGAGCTCGACCGGCTCTCGGCGCGCGAGCGTGAGGTCATGCGGCTGATCGCGCGCGGCTACTCCTACCGCGAGGTCGCGAGCGAGCTGTTCATCTCGATCAAGACCGTCGAGACGCACGTCTCCGCGGTGCTGCGCAAGCTCCAGCTCTCGTCTCGGCACGAGCTCACCCGATGGGCGGCCGCACGCCGGCTGCTGTGACGGTGACCGGTGGCCTCGATGCCCGGGGGTGGTCAGCTGCACGGGGACCGGGAGGATCACGGTGCTCGGCTGAGATCGGCGCCACACCGGAATGGGGACGATCGGTCCAGCCGCGTCAGGTACCGTGCAGGAGGAGCACCCCGGTCGATCGGCCGTGCGGGTGCCGGTCCCGACGTCGGAGGTCCACCTGCGGCGTCCCCGGACGGGCCGGCCAGCGGCTCTCCGGTCACCGGCCTGGAAGGACGTGCCACGATCTCCGCCAACTCGTCCACCCGCACGCCGACCGGACCGGTCGGTGGGTCCGTCGACGACCACGGCGAGGAGCACCGCGGGCCTTGGGGGCGCCGGCGGCGGGTCTGGGCCGGGGTCGCGGTCGTGGCGCTCGTGGCGACGGCGTCGTCGGTGATCCAGGTCGTCCGGGAGCGCGAGCGGCTCGCGCACCTGGACGGGATCCCCGGAGTCGTCTCGCCGATCGTCGGTCCGGTGAACGAGCTGTGGGCGACCGATCGGCAACCCGACCTCGCCGGCGGACAGGTGATCGGCGGTGTGCTGGTCGACACCTGGAGCGCGTCGACCGGGACGGTCGCGCGCGGCCTCGACCCCCGGACCGGCGTCGAGGTCTGGTCGCGCCCGCTCGAACGCGCAGGGAGCCACGCGAGCCGCTGCGTGGTCGCCGACGGCCCGGTCTCCGGGACGGACCGCGCCGTGCTGGTCTGCCTCGTCGTCGATGCGGTGGCCACGCCCACCGGTGTCGTGGGGTCGGCGGACGGGCTGACCGGGGGAGCGGCGGACGCGCGCTCGGTGCCGACCCAGGTCCACCTGGACGTGCTCGACCCACGGACCGGTGCGGTGCTGTCGACCCTGCCGGCCGCACCGACGGTCACGATCGCCGGGATGGGTGCGGACATCGCGATCTCCTCGGCCGTGCCCGGCGGAGCGGAGGTCGCCCGGGTCG
>DATKTF010000220.1:0-19351 GCA_035531255.1 Cellulomonadaceae bacterium | reverse complement strand
CGCGGCGGCGTGGGTCGCGATGCAGTCCGCTCACCAGGGAGCGGTCGATCTTGATGAACGACGGGCTGAGCTGCAGGACGTGCGCCATCGAGGCGTAGCCGGAGCCGACGTCGTCGACCGCCACGAGAGAACCGTGCGACCGCAGCACGTTGAGCCGTTCGATGAGCGGCGCGTAGTCGTCGACGGCGGCGTGCTCGGTGACCTCGATGACGTGCCGGGGGAGGGCCCGGCACAGCGACGAGAAGCGCTCGTCGAGCGCGACGTCGGGGCTGACGTTGACGAACAGCAGTGCGCTGTCCGGAGGGTCCCCCGCGTCGCGCGCGGCGGCGAGGCAGGCGAGCTCGACGTCGGCGCGCACGCCGTACGTGTCGGCGAGCTGGAGCCAGGCGTCGGGTGCGACGTCGGGCCGGTCGGTGGAACGAGACAGGGCCTCGTAGCCGATGACCGCACCGTCGGCGACCCGCACCACGGGCTGGAACACCGTGGTGATGCCGCCGGGCCGTTGCAGCGACGCGACGAGCCGCGCGGTGTCGGCGCTGGTCACGGTCTCGCCCGGTGGGCTGGTGGTCACGCTCGGTCATCGTCACGTGCGGCGACGCAGATGATTTCCGACGTGTAAAGGCTGCGCGTGCCTGGTGCTCAGAGGTTCACGAGCCGATCGATCGTCGCCGGTGCGACGACCGCGGCCATGACGGCGAGGTTCATCCCGATGCCGACCCAGGCGATCGTGCCGCAGCCGCGCCTCCGGGCGACCACGCCGAGCGCGACGCCGACGAGCAGCGGCAGCACCCACAGCGCCGTCACGGCGGTCCAGGGCAGCCAGTCCTCGATGTACGCGACCTCGCCGGACGTCTGCAGGTCCGCGCCGAGGAGCTGGGCGACCGGTCCGCTCCCGACGACGAACGCGACGGTCCACACCGCGAACACCACGAGCATTCAGAACGACCCCTGCGCCCACCTCGACGCGCGCAGACGCAGGTCCGCGTGGGTCGGCCCGGCGCTCTGCGCTGTCATGACCGATCACCTCCGATGGTGGGCGTGGGCCGAACCCGACTACCGGGAGGCCAGGGCGCTGCTGTCCATGGGCGATGACAGCAGGTGCTGCGTGAACCAGTCGCTCGCGAGCAGGGCGACCTGGGCCAGTGCGCCGGGCTCCTCGAACAGGTGCATGGCGCCCGGGACCAGCGCGAGCTCGTTCGGGCAGTGCAGGAGCCCCTGGGCCTCGCGGTTGAGCTCGACGACCGTGGTGTCCGCGCCGCCGACGATCAGCAGCGTCGGGGCGGAGACCCGGCCGAGCCGGGACGCCGCCAGGTCCGGCCGACCGCCGCGGGACACGATCGCCGCGACAGCGAGCGCGGGGTCCGACGCGGCCCACAGCGCAGCGGCGGCGCCCGTGCTGGCACCGAAGTAACCGACCTGGCAGGTGCTCGTGTCGGGTCGTGCGTGCAGCCACCGGGTCGCCGCCGCGAGCCGGTTGGCGAGCAGCACCACGTCGAAGACGTTCGACCGGTCGAGCTCCTCCTCGGGCGAGAGCAGGTCCATCAGGAGGGTGCCGAGACCCGCCCGGTGGAGCACCGACGCGACGAACCTGTTGCGCGGGCTGTGCCGGCTGCTCCCGCTGCCGTGCGCGAACAGCACCACGGCGCTCGCGTGCGACGGGAGGTGCAGCTCGCCGAGGACGGTGTGTCCCGGAACCGGGATCGCGACGTCGATGTCGGTCGACCGCCGGGCGGCAGGCCCCGGGCGGTCGGGATCGCGGCGACGGGCGAGGTCGAGGAGGACGACGACCTCCTCGTCCGTCGTCGGTGAGAAGTCGTCGTAGACCGAGCCGACGGCGACGAACGGGTGGGGCGCTGCCAGGCAGTAGACCTCGTCTGCGTCCGTCATCGCGCGGATCGCACCGCAGGACGCGACCGGGACCGCGACGATGACCCGTGCCGCACCGAGACGGCGGGCGACCTGGCACGCGGCGCGCGCGGTGGCACCGGTCGCCATCCCGTCGTCCACGATCAACGCGAGCCGGCCGGTCAGGTCGACGCGCTCGCGTCCTGTGCGGTAGTGCGCGACCCGCGTGTCCAGCAGCGCACGCTCACGTCGCTCGATCGCGGCCAGCTCGTCCTCGGTGATCCCGGCGTGGGCGACGGTGTCCTCGTCGACCACGCGGACGCCCTCCTCGCCGATCGCACCCATCGCGACCTCCGGCTGGTACGGCACACCGAGCTTGCGGACCACGATCACGTCGAGAGGTGCCCCCAGCGCCAGCGCGACCTCGTAGGCGACGACGACCCCGCCGCGGGGAAGCCCGAGGACGACGACGTCCTCACCTCGGTGGGTCTTCATCCGGTGGGCCAAGCGTCGTCCCGCGTCGGCGCGATCCGTGAACACCGTCATCACCGTGCTCTCGCACGCCCCCGACCCCGCAGTCGGGAGTCCATCTCATGGTCGCCCTGCACGCACCCGGCGGCAAACGGTGCGCGCCGGCGACCGCTCCGCCGCCCGCCGGGCGAACGTCGATGACCCGGCACGCGCTCGCCACCGGCCGGGCGTTCGTCGATGACCGGGCCGGCGCCCGTGCGTGGCCGGGCGCCCGTCGGCTACCTGCCGAGCAGCCGGTCGACGAGCTCGGGGAGTGCCTGCTCGATCGGCCGCCGGTCGACCTCGTCCGCGAGGCGGTCGTACGGCGTGGGCGCGGCGTTGATGATGACGACCCTCGCGCCCGCGTCGGCGGCCAGTGCCGTCAGGTCTGCGGCGGGCCGGACCGTCAGCGTCGACCCGACGACGATGAACAGCTCGGAGGACGTCGCGGCCTCGACGGCGGCCTCGAGCACCCCCTCGGGGAGCGCTTCGCCGAACATCACGACGTCGGTCGCGAGCAGCCCGCCGCACCGTGGGCAGTGCGGGTCGGGATCCTCGTCGAGGCGCGCCAGCACGTCCGCGGTGCGCTCGCGGGCGTCGCAGCTCAGGCAGCGGGTCCCGGTCAGGCTCCCGTGCAGCTCGAGGACGCTCGCGGTCGACGATCCCGCGCGCTGCTGCAGACCGTCGAAGTTCTGCGTGCAGACCGCACGCAGGGCGCCGGCACGCGCGAGGTCGACCAGGCTGCGGTGGGCGACGGTCGGTTCGGCCGTCCACACCGGGCTCTCGCGCCACATCTGCCACGTGCGGCGCCGGGTGGCCGGGTCGGAGACGTACCAGTGGTGGTCGAGGAGCCGGGACGCGAGCGGGTCGCGGGTCCACACGCCGTCGGGCCCGCGGAAGTCCGGGATGCCGGAGCCGGTGGACATCCCCGCCCCGGCGAGCACCGTCACCGACGCGCTTCGATCGGCGTGCGAAGGAGCGGGGGTCACGAGCCCGACGCTACGCCCGCGCCCTGGTGCTCGACGCCGGGCGTCAACCCCGCGGCCCGGGACGGGACCGGTGGCCGGGACGGGACCGGTGGCTCGGAGCGAACCGGTGGCTCGGAGCGAACCGGTGGCTCAGGCGCCGGCGGCCGTGACGATCGCGTCCGTCGCGAAGCCGAGCATCACGCCCAGGACGATGCCCCAGGTCGTCAGCTCCTTGCGTCCCATGCGGCGCGCGACGGCGAGCAGCTCGATCACGACGTAGAGGATCGACCCGGCGGCGAGGGCGAGGAACGCGATCGACGTGACGTCGCTGACGAACCGCTGCCCGACCAGCGTGCCGACGAACGTGGGGCCACCGCCGATCAGCCCGAGGAGCCCGAGCTGCCCCCAGCTCGGCCGGTACCCCTCGGCCGCCATCGGTGCGACGATCCCGAAGCCCTCGGTCGCGTTGTGGAGCGCGAACCCGATCACCAGGAGCACGGCGAGCTGGAGCTGCCCGGACGCGGCGCTGTTGCCGATCGCCAGCCCCTCGCCGAAGTTGTGCAGGCCGATGCCGATCGCGATCATCATCGCGAGCCGCTGGGCCCGCGTGACGCCGGGCGCGACGTCGGTGAGCTGGCCGGTCGCGGCTGCTCCTGGTCCGGCGGAGAGCGGCCTCGGCACCCGGCCGGCGCGCCAGCGGTCGAAGTACACGAGGCTCATGAGCCCGACGGTGAAGGCGGCTGCGAACAGGACCCCGTCGGTGCCGGCGGTCCGGAGGTCGTGCGCCGCGAGCGCCGTGTCGACGGGTTCCCAGGCATGCGTCAACACGTCCCAGACCAGGAAGATCAGGATGCCGGTGGCGACGGCGTTGAGGAGCGCGCGCGTGCGCGGCATCGCGGTGCGCAGGCGCCCGATGGGGAGGCCGACGTAGATCGTGACGCCGGCGATGGCTCCGAGTGCGGCGATCGAGGTCGGGGTCATCGGTGGCGTGTTCCTGTTCTGTCGCTGTCCTGACGGTGTCCGGTCGGCGACCGGGCTGATTGGCCCGGCGACCGGTGCATACCGTACAGGTTAGGTGAGCCTAACCTCCAATCGGAGTGCTGTCGGGGTTCATGGGGCCGGTCGGAGCGGCGCTCGACGCGGCAGCGGCGCTGACCAACCGTTGCAGGACCTCGTCCTGGGCCTGCAGGTGCGCCTGGATCTGCAGAGCTTCGTGCAGGACCGCCTCGGCGTCCTTGTACGTGTCCTCGGAACGCTGGTCGGCCGCGGCCGCCTGGACGTTCTGCCCGACGATGATGATCGGCAGCAGGACCAGCTGCAGGAACGTCTGCGCGATCCACGCCACCAGGATGATCGTGTTGTGGGACTTCACCGCGGCCGGCAGCGAGATGAGCGCCAGCAGCGTGAACAGGTAGGCGGTCCACATCGTGCCGACGGCCACCGTGATGATGACGCCGACGCGGGCATTGAGCCGACCGACGGGCCCCTTGCCCTTGGTCCGGAGGTCCGACGTCTTCGCCGGTCCGGTCTCCTTGCGCGCGGCGATGCGCGGGTGCGGGACGTGCGTGAAGATCCCGGTGGCAGGTGACTCGGACGACCCGGCAGCGGGGGCGGTGGTGTCAGTCATCTGAGCAGGCTATGGCCGTCGCCGTCCGCCCGGGGGCCGCCGCGCGGACGAGGCGCGCAGGTCCGCCCGGGCGCGGTGACCGACGCGAGACGGTCACTTCACGCACGGGATCGAGGTCGACTCCAACAGGGGCGATGCGGCGCTGCTGAGACCCGTGGCGGCCGACGAGCCCGTGGTGGGTCCGACCGCGGTCGACGCCTTCCCCGTCGAGGTCCTGCCGGTCGCGACCGTGCCCGTCGAGCTCGCGGGTGGGGCCGCGGGGGCGCCCGACAGCAGCCGTGCCGTGAGGGCGCGGACCTGGTCGAGGTTCACGAGGTTGACGTCCTGCCCGTTCCGGACGCCGAACCCGGTGATCGGCAGCGTCGTGAAGCCGATGTTGCCACCCGCGAGCCTCGAGGCCTGACCGGCGAAGCTGAGGAGGTTGAACCCCGAGTCGAGCGCGATGTTCTGCTTCGCGGTGTCGATCAGCGTCTGCAAGGTGCCGAGGTTCGTGAACGTCCCGGCCTGCTTGAGCTTGTACGCGAGCGAGATGATGAACGCCTGCTGCCGACGCTCGCGGTCCAGGTCGGTGAAGTCGAGCCCGGGATGGGCGTTGTCGCGGCGCTGCCGCACGAAGCTGACGGCCTGGGACGCGCTGATCTGCTGGACCCCGGCAGGGAAGTTCGCGCCGGAGTACGGGTCGCTCGTCGTCTCGTCCAGGCACACGGTGATCGGCTGGACGGCCACCGCGACCTGGTAGAACGCCGCCATCGTCACCTCGACGAAGTGGTTGATCGCGACCCCGCCGAGGAAGGTCGACACCGTGCTGATCTCGGCCTGTCGGGCCGCGGCGCGTGCCTGCTGGTACGCGTCGGCACGAGAGATGCCGCCTGCCGCGACCAGCCGGCGCAGCGTCTGGTCGAGGGTGAGCCCGTAGGCCTCCTTGATCTTGGCCATCGAGGTGCCGTCGGGGTGCCCGGAGAGCGCGACGTAGTCGTCGCGCGGGATGGAGATCCCGACGGCCTTGCCGCCGTTCGCCGGGATGTGCAGGAGCATCAGGACGTTCGTGTTGTACCCGCCGTCCGACTGGTTGCCGGCCTGCAGCGCGCCGTACACGTTCGCCGGGAGCGGGTTGCCGTTCTCGTCGAGCCTGCTGTCCAGACCCATCACCAGGATGTTCGTCGCGCCGGTGTGCTGCTGGGCCCCGGCGCCGATGCTCGACCGGTGGATCCCGTTCGAGAGGTCGAGGTAGGTGTAGGCCGCGAACGCCGCCCCGGCGCCGAGGACCAATGCGGCGCCGCCGGCGACCAGCGCGACGATCCTCCGGCGCCGTCGAGGTGCGCGGGGGGCTGCTTCCCGGGGGAGAACGGGCGACGATGTGGGCCCCACCTGTGCTCGCGATGCGGCCGGGCGCACCTGTGCGCGCGGTGCGGCCGGGCGTGCCTGCGACCGGGGTGCGGTCGGACGCACCTGAGCCCGCGGTGCCGCCGGTGCCACCTGATCCGGGGTCGGGCGACCGGGCACGACCGTGACCGCGTCGTCGACGTGCGGCGCGCGTGACGTCGTCGGGCTCTGGGGAGGGAAGCTCGGCGGCGTCGGGCGAGCCGACGTGCGTTCGGTCGGGTCGACGCGACGGGCGGGAACCCCCCGACGCGCGCGGCTCCCCGGCCGTCCGGGCGGCGTGTCGTCGTCGTTCATCGCGGGGTGTCCGGCTCGGCCGTCGGGCCGACGGCGACGGTCCGTCGAAGAGGCATGTCGGGATGCTACGAAGCCGGCGTCCTCTGGTGGTGTTGCCACGGCGCAGAGAGGGTCTGCGGGTCTTGACCCGGCGGTGTACCCGGCCAGGTCCCCCCGCAGCTGCCGTTCACGGTCGAGCCCGAGCGCCTGCTGGCGTTCGTGCTGCTTCAGAGACTCGTCGGCACCGGTGGCGCGGGCACTCGCCGGGGGTCCGCGGGCGCCGGCGCCGTGCGTCCAGGCGCGAGCCGCGACCCGTGCACGAGTGGCGTAGGGTGCCGGCGTTCAGAGGGGGTGTGTCCACGTGATTCGACGAAGTGTGCGGGGCGGGGCGTCGGAGGCCGTCTTCGAGGCACGTCTGGCGGTTCTGGGTTCGCTCGCGCTGGTGGCGTTCGGGCTGGCGACGGCTGATGACGTGGCGCGCTCGGGCGATCCGTGGCCGTTCGCCCTGCCGACGATCGCCTGGGCGGTTCTCGTCGCCTTCCTGGCTGCGCGATGGTGGGGGCGCGGTGATCGGCATGCTCACACGCTCACGATCGGGGGGACCGTCGTCGCGGTCCTCGGCGCGGTGCTGTGGGCGGCGAGGCTCGATGCGTGGATCGCGGTCCTGGCCGCAGTCGTGGGTCTCGGGCTCGCCGGCGCGGCGGCGACGGTCGCTGCGCTGCGTCACGTCGGGGCCGGTGGACCGGGAGCGGCGTGACGACCTCGTCGCCACCCTCGCCGGGATCTGGACCCTCCACCGGCCTCAGCTCGCGAGACCGACGACCAACCAGATGAACCCGACGCCGGCGATCGTCGACAGGACGGTGAGCCGCGTCGGGTGGCTCGCGTGCGCCTCCGGCAGGATGTCCGACGTCGCGAGGTACAGCAGGAACCCGGCGAAGAACCCCAGGTAGAGCCCGAGAACCGGCGCCGGGATCATGAAGGCGAGCGTGATCGACGCGCCGATCACCGGCGCGATCGCGTCGGCCGCGAGGAGGGTCAGCGCGCGCCGGTGCGTGTTCCCGTACAGCGACGTGATCGTGTAGGTGTTGAACCCGTCGGCGAAGTCGTGCGCGATCACCGCGAGGGCGACGACGATGCCGACCGTGCTGCCGGCCTGGAACGCCGCGCCGATCGCGAACCCGTCCATCACGCTGTGCCCGACGAGTCCCGAGGCCGCCAGGAGCCCGACCTGAGGGGCGTGGGAGTGCTCCGCGTACTCGTGCTCGTGACCACGGTGGATGCCGAGGGTCCGCTCGATCACGTGCAGCACCAGGAACCCGAGCACGAAGGTCAGCAACGGCGCCGGTACGCCGAACACCACACGAGGCTCCTGCGTGAGAGCCTCGGGGATCAGGTCGAGCCCGACGACGCCGAGCATCAGGCCGGCGGCGAGCCCGAGCATCAGGTGCCGGTAGTCACGCACCCGCAGCGCCGTCAGCCCTCCGAGGAGGGTCGTCGCGAACGAGCCGAGGGCGAACAGCACCACCACGACGCACCACTCCTCTTCCTGTCCGCAGCCTGGTCGCAGCCGCTCGTGCCCGACGGGCGACGGCGTCGTCCGCGTGGTGCCGTCCGCGCGCGGATCCGTCGTCATCCTGCCTGACGTGCCCGGATGCAGTGGCGTGCGTCCACTGGCCCCCAACACGCGCGGGGGTGGTGCCATTCCTGACCGTGTGGGCCGCGCGGGTCGTGTGGGCGCCACGGCCTACCGTCGTCCCGTGAACCTCGAGAACCCGAGCGCGGTCGAACCCGTCGAGTCGGCTGCGGGGACCCCGTCGGCCCCGGCGCGGTCGGCGAGGGCCACGTCGCTCCTCCCGGTCGGGGCGATGGCCGTCACCGTCCTGCTGTGGGCGTCGGCGTTCGTCGCGATCCGCCACCTGGGCCCGACGGTGTCACCGGGTGCGCTCACGCTGGGTCGTCTCACGGTCGGCAGCCTCGTCCTCGGGGCGGTGCTGCTGACCCGGCGCGAGGCGTGGCCCCGTCGTGCCGACTGGCCACGACTGATCGCGATCGGGGTGCTCTGGTTCGCCGTCTACAACGTGGCGCTCAACGCGGCCGAGCACCGCGTCGACGCGGGGACCGCCGCGATGCTCGTGAACGTCGGCCCGGTGCTGCTCGCTCTGCTGGCCGGGATGCGGCTCGGCGAGGGGTTCCCGCGGCCGCTGATCGTCGGCAGCGCGATCGGCTTCGGCGGTGTCGTGGTCATCGGCGTCGCGACGTCGACGGGAACCCGTGCGGACGTGTGGGGGGTCGTGCTGTGCGTCGTCGCGGCGGTCGCCTACGCCGTCGCGGTGATCCTCCAGAAGCCGGTGCTCGCGCGATCGTCGTCCCTCATGGTCACCTGGGTCGCGTGCACGGTCGGCGTGCTGGTGTGCCTGCCGTTCGCGCCCCAGCTGGTCTCCGAGCTCACTGCCGGCGGACCGGGCCCGGTGGGCGGTGTGGTGTACCTCGGCCTCGGCCCGACGGCGCTCGGGTTCACGTTGTGGGGCTATGCGCTGGCGCGCACGAACGCCGGCCGGCTCGGCGCGACGACGTACCTGGTCCCACCGGTCGCGATCCTGCTCGGGTGGGCGCTGCTCGCCGAGGTCCCACCGGCGCTCGCCCTGCTCGGCGGTGCGCTGTGCCTCGTCGGCGTCTGGGCCACCCGGCGACCGTCGACGCCGAGCGCGAGCCCGGGGCGCTGATCGAACGGCGTACCGCATGAGGCCGGTCAGGGCGGACGCACCGCGCGGGACGATCGAAGGACCAGCACCCGCTCACGGGCGCTGGTCCTTCGATGCGATCTCTGCGGCTCAGCGACCGGCTGCGGCCATCGCGTTCGATCCGACGAGAGCGGCATCCTCCGGTTCGCCGTCCCACGCACCGCCGTCGAGGTCGTCGACGGCGGCGAGCTCGGCCTCGCCGAACGGGTCCTGGCCGCTCAGCACGCGTTCGGCCTGGTCCCTGTCGAACTGTCCGGTCCAGGAGCCGACCACCACGGTCGCCACCGCGTTGCCGGCGAAGTTCGTGACTGCGCGGGCCTCGCTCATGAACCGGTCGATCCCGACGATCAGGCCGACGCCGTCGAGCAGGTCGGGCCGGTAGGACTGGAGCCCGCCGGCCAGCGTGGCGAGGCCCGCGCCGGAGACCCCGGCGGCGCCCTTGGACGCGATGATCATGAACACCAGGAGGGAGATCTGCTCACCCAGCGCGAACGGCTTGTGCAACGCCTCCGCGACGAACAGCGAGGCCATCGTGAGGTAGATCGCCGTGCCGTCCAGGTTGAACGAGTAGCCGGTCGGGACCACGACCCCGACGACCGGTCGCGCGACACCGAGGTGCTCCATCTTGCCGATCAGCCGGGGCAGTGCGCTCTCGGACGACGACGTCGAGACGATGATCAGGAACTCGCGGCCGAGGTACGCCAGGAGCCGGAAGATCGAGACCCCGGACGCGACGCGCAGGACCGTGCCGAGCACGACCACGACGAAGAGCCCGCAGGTGACGTAGAAGCCGACCATGACCTTGCCGAGGCTGAGCAGGGCGTCGACACCGGTCGCACCGACGACGGCCGCTATCGCGCCGAACGCGCCGATCGGCGCGACCCACATGATCATCGCGAGGACCTTGAAGATGACCTTCTGCATGCTGCTGAAGCCGCGGAGCACGGGCACTCCGCGTGCGCCCATCGACTGCACGGCGAAGCCGACGAGGAGCGCGACGACGAGGGTCTGCAGGACCTGACCCTCGGTGAGCGCCGAGATCAGCGTCTTCGGGATGAGACCGAGCAGGAACTGGGTGGTCGTCTCGGCTCCGGTCCCGGCCTGCGCCCGCCCGGACTTGGCGATCGTCGCGGTCAGGTTGAGGCCCGCGCCGGGCTTGACGAGGTTCCCCACGACCAGGCCGATCCCGAGGGCGAAGGTCGACATCACCAGGAAGTAGCCGAGCGCGAGGCCACCGACCCTGCCGACGCTCGCGGCCTTGCGCACCGATCCGATCCCCAGCACGATCGTGACGAAGATGATCGGGGTGATCATCATCTTGATGAGGCTCACGAACCCGGTGCCGAGCGGCTGGAGCTTCACGGCGAACCCGTCCTTGCCCGGGAACGCGAAGCCGACGGCGATGCCGAGGGCGACCGCGACGATCACGGCGAGGTAGAGCCAGTGCGTCTTGTCGCGCCGTGCTCTCGGTGGCGCGGCTGCGGGATCGGTGGGGACGTGCGGCGGTCGCGACGCTGCGACGGAGCTGGTCATCATGTACCTCCAGGGCTGGGGTCTGAGCGCTCCCGAGGCTGGCCGCTCATGTGATCTGGGTCACGATTGTGTTCATTGCGTTCATGTCCGCACCGCCGGATCCGACGCACACTGGGGCATGCGCACACGGATGGATCCCCGACGGTGGAGCGTCGCGTGGCAGGTGTTCACGCTGCAGCTGGTCGTCGTGGCGATCGTCGTGCTCGCCGGTGTCGCTGCGGCGTACCTGCAGGCCCGGCAGAACAGCCAGGACTCGACCCAGCGCCGCGTTCTCGCCGTCGCGCGGTCCGTCGCGGCGTCGCCTGACGTGCGGGCTGCTCTCGCCGCGCCCGACCCGTCCGCGGTCCTGCAGCCGCTGGCCGAGCGGGTCCGGCGCGACACCGCGACCGACTTCGTCGTCGTGATGGACACCCACGGCACCCGCTACTCGCACCCGAACCCCAGCCTGATCGGCAAGTCGTTCATCGGTCACATCGACGCCGCGCTCGCCGGCGGTGTGGTCCTCGAGACGTACGCGGGCACCCTCGGACCCTCGGAACGCGCTGTCGTCCCGGTGACCTCGGACAGCGGGACGGTGCTCGGGCTCGTCGCCGTCGGAGTGACCCGCGACGCGATCCAGCGTGATCTGGCGCAGCAGGTCCCCCGGCTCCTGGGCGCGGGGGCCGCGGCCCTGGTGCTGGCCGGGCTCGGTGCCGTCCTGGTGGCGCGCCGGTTGCGTCGCCAGACCCACGGCCTGGGGCCCGACGAGCTGGGACGCATGTACGAGTTCTACGACGCGGTGCTGCACGCCGTCCGCGAGGGGCTCCTGCTGCTCGACGCGGACGGCCACGTCGTGCTCGCCAACGACGAGGCCCGCCGGCTGCTCGACCTGGGCCCGGACTGGCGGGGTCGTCGCCTCGACGACCTGGGGCTCCCGGCGCCGATGACTGCGGCGCTGGCGGGTGGGAAGCAGGTCCAGGACGCGATCCAGCTGACCGCGAACCGGGTGCTCGTCGTGAACCAGGCGCCCGCGCGGTGGGAGGGTCGCGACGTCGGCACGGTGCTCACGCTGCGCGACCACACCGATCTGCAGGCGCTGACGGGCGAGCTGACCTCGGCGCGCGGGCTCACCGAGGCGCTGCGCTCGCAGGCGCACGAGGCCGCGAACCGCCTGCACAGCGTGATCAGCCTGATCGAGCTGGGGCGCACCGACCAGGCCCTGGACTTCGCGACGGTCGAGCTCGCCGCGGCCCAGCGGTTGACCGACCTGGTCGTCGGTGCGGTTGCGGAGCCCGTCCTGGCGGCGCTCTTGCTCGGCAAGGCGGCCGAGGCCAACGAGCGCGGTGTCGAGCTCGACGTGGACCCCGCGACGTCGGTCCCCGAAGGCGTGCTCCCGGCGCGTGACCTGGTCACGGTGGTCGGCAACCTGCTCGACAACGCGATCGACGCCGCGGCTGCCGCGACCGGACCTCGACGGGTGCGCTTCAGCGGCTGGGTCGAGGACTCGCGGTCCGAGGACGGCATCGCGAGCGTCGTGGTGCTGCAGGTCGGCGACACCGGACCGGGTCTGGACGAGGAATCGGCCGCACGGGCGCTCACGCGCGGGTGGTCGACCAAGACGGACCAACGCCTCGGCGGGCACGGTCTGGGCCTCGCCCTGGTCGGCCAGGCCGCGCACCGCCACCGCGGCACGGTCGAGATCCGTGGGGCGGGTGACGCCCCCTACCTCGGAGCGGTGTTCACCGTCCGGATCCCGCTCGCCGTCGAGGTGGCGCGGTGACCGAGATCGGCGTCCTGATCGTCGAGGACGAGCTTGTCGCCGCCGAGGCGCACCGGACGTACATCGACCGGATACCGGGCTTCGTGGTCCGCGGGGTGGAGCACGACGGCGCCGGAGCACTGCGCCGACTGGCCGAGCCGTCGTCCGCGGTCGACCTCGTGCTGCTCGACCTGCACCTCCTGCCCGGCCTCAACGGTCTCGACGTGGTGCGCGCGATGCGTGCCGCAGGTCACCGCGCCGATGTGATCGCGGTGACCTCGGCCCGCGACCTCGAGGTCGTGCGCGCCGCGGTGTCCCAGGGCGTCGTGCAGTACCTGCTGAAGCCGTTCACGTTCGCGGCGCTGCGCGACAAGCTCGAGCGGTACGCCGCGTACCGCGGTCGGCTCGCGGGAGACGTGGCGAGCGGTCAGCACGAGGTCGACGGGATCTTCGCGACGTTGCGCGGGACCGACCCCACCAGCCTTCCGAAGGGGATGAGCCGCGAGTCCCTGGACGCCGTGGTCGGTGTGCTGCGGTCGTCGGTCGACGCACGCTCGTCCGCCGAGGTGGCGGCCGAGGTCGGGGCGTCGCGGGTCACCGCGCGTCGTTACCTCGAGCACCTGGCCGACGCAGGGCTCGTCGTCCGGCGGTCCCGGTACGGCAGCGCCGGACGCCCCGAGGTCGAGTACCGGTGGGTCGGGGGCGCCTGAGGGCGGCGACGAGACCGAAGCCCTGTGCCATGTACATGGATCGACTCCACGGTCGCGCGGCCACTACCGGTGATCCTCGACCAGACTCTCATATAGGACGCTCGTCGTCGGGGAAACGGCGGCGAGAATTCCGGTGCATGTTTCTGGCGTGTAAACATTCCGCCCGTACGTACCAGAATGCGGAAATTGCGGTCGTCATGTCTTGCCGCGCCTTCGCATCGCGCCTACTTTCGAGAAGATCACCGGGCCCGTCTCGCAGCATTTCTGAGGGGAGGTCGGCCGTGGGTGCCCATCGTGTCGTCGACCTGAACCTCCCGACGGGGTTCTTCGACTCCTCGTCCGCCGGCGCCGCCGCGCCCGACTGGCTGGTGGCCGGGATCGTCGAGTCGTGGGAGCTCGACCCCGCACGCACGACGGTCGTCCTCGCAGCGGTCTCCGAGAATGCGACCTTCATCGTCTCCTCCGGTGGTGTGCCCGTCGCGGTGACCCGAGTCGCCCGACCCGGGTACATGACGAGCGCCGACGAGTTCGAGTCGGAGCTCGCGTGGGTCTCGGCGCTCGCGACCTCGGAGTACGTGCGGGTACCGCGCGGGATCCGCACCCAGGACGGCTCGTACGTCGCGGTGATCCTGGACGACCACGGCCGCGGCTGGTGGTGCGTGAGCTTCTCGTACGTCGACGGGGGCGTGCTGCAGGACGTCGCGGACCCGCTGCCGTACTACCGCGAGATCGGACGCACGACCGCGCACCTGCACGATCACACCGGGTCCTGGACCCCGCCCCCCGGCTTCCGGCGCCACTCGTGGGCACCGTCCGATATGGTGGGCCCGACGTGCCGGTGGGGCATGTGGCAGGACGTGGCGTTCACGTCGGCGGAGCGCGGCCTGGTCAAGTCCGCCGAGCTCGCCGCGCTCGCGACCCTCGGCAGCGTGGTGCGCTCGCCGACCGACTGGGGCCTGATCCACGCCGACCTGCGGCCGACGAACATCATGGTCGACGAGGCCGGGCTGACGGTGATCGACTTCGACGACTCCGGCTACTGCTGGTACATGTACGACTTCGCTGCGGCGCTCTCGTTCGTCGAGCACCTCGACGCCGCACCGACGATGGCCCGCGAGTGGATCGAGGGGTACGCGGAGGTCCGCCCGCTCACCCGGTCCGATGTCCAGGTCGCGTGCGCCCTGTCGATGATCCGACGGCTGCAGATGCTCGGCTGGACGACGACGCACCGCGAGGACGCCCTGCCGCCGGACCTCTGGGCCGCCAGGGTCGACGGCACGCTCGTCGTTGCGGAGAAGTTCCTCCGGTCACCGACCTGGCTGATGGACTGAGCCGGTCACCCGACGGAGCTGCCCGCCGACGGCCGCAGCCGACCGGCGCGTTCAGGTGCGGTCGTGCGGGGGCACGGGTTCGTCGTGGCGGTCGTTCGGGTCGTGGCGCTCCGTCCCGTCGAGACGCTCGGGCTCCTGGGAACGCGGTGCGTGCCGCACGTAGCCGTACTTGCGCAGGTGGAAGCGCACGTCCGCGCCGACGAAGTACTCGCGCCCGATCTCGATCGGTCGGTCGTCGGAGGCCGTCGTGACCCGGTGCACGTGGATCAGCGGGGTGCTCGTCGCGACCTCGAGGTGATGGGCCTGCTCGTCGTCCGCGAGCGTGAGCTCGAGCGTCTCGTCGCTGTAGCCGGGGGAGACGCCGTAGTGCCCGCGCAGCAGGGCGTACAGGCTCGAGAGGTCCTGCTGGAGCAGGTCGGGGAACGGAGTGGTGGGCAGCCGGGTCGCCTCGAGGGACAACGGGTGGCCGTCCGCGACGCGCAGTCGGAGGAGCCGGTACACGTGGTCGCCCGGCCCGAGGTCGAGGAGCCGTTGGTCCTGCCCGGAGGCCTGCGCGATCTCGGCGCGCAGCACGCGGGTCTCGAGCCGGACGCCCTGCTGGCGGGCGATCTCCGGCAGGCCCTCGATCGTGTTGAGGTTCCGCTCGAGGCGCCCGTCCGACGCGACGATCCCGCCGCCGCGTCCGATCCGTCGCCGCACGATCCCGTCGGCCTCGAGCCGGTCGAGGGCCTGCCGGAGTCGCGACCGCGGCACGCCGAGGGAGAGGGCGAGGGACCGTTCGTCGCCGATCCGGTCCCCGGCGCGCACCTCGTGCTCGCGGATCAGGGAGCGGATCCGCGAGCACAGCAGGTCGACCGGGGTGCTCATGTCCGGAGCGTCGCCAGGACCTCGTCGAACGCGGTGAAGAAGGTCTCGAGGTCCGCGTCGGTGAACGCGAGCGGCGGGCGCAGCTTGAGGACGTTGCCGCCCGCCCCGCACACCGAGGTGAGCACGCGGCGCTCCCGCAGCTTCTCGATGATCTCGAGGGCCGTGCCCTGGTCCGGGTTCCGTGACTCGGGGTCGGTCACGATGTCGACGCCGATGTACAGCCCGGCGCCGCGGACCTCGCCGACGAGCGGGTGGTCGGCGGTCATCTCGCGCAGCCCGGCGAGCATGAGCGAACCGACGCGGTCGCTGTGGAGCTGGAGGTCCTCGTCGCGGATGACGTCCAGCACGGCCTGGGCCGCGGCGATCGAGACGGGGTTGCCGCCGAACGTGTTGAAGTACGGAATCGAGTCGCCGAAGGCCGCGAGGACCTCGCTGCGTGCGGCCATCGCGGACACCGGGATGCCGTTGCCCATCGGCTTGCCCATCGTCACCAGGTCGGGGACGACGCCGTGCCGCTCGAACCCCCAGAACGTCTGGCCGGTGCGCGCGAACCCGGGCTGGACCTCGTCGGCCACGAACACGCCACCGGCCCGGTGCACGACCTCGATCGCCGGGGCGAGGAAGCCGACCGGGTCGGGGAAGACGCCGTCGGAGGAGAAGATCGAGTCGGCCACGAAGGCAGCGAATCGGATGCCGTGGCGCTCGAGGTCGGCGATCTGCGCGGCGACCTGGTCGGCGAACCACAGGCCGAGCTCGGGGTTCCCCGCGGCTGCTGCCCGCAGGCGCGCCGCATCCGGCGCGGGCACCGTCCGCACGTCGCGACCGAGCGGTTGCGCGGTCCCGAGAGCGGGGGAGATCCCCGAGGTCAGCATCGAGTTGCCGTGGTACGCCTCGGACGTGACGATCACGCCGGTGCCGCCGGTGAAGGCCTGCGCGACCCGGACCGCGAGGTCGTTCGCCTCGGAGCCGGTGCACATGAACATGACCTTGTCGATCGCGTCGGGCAGCGTCGAGAGCAGGTCCTCGGAGTACCGCACGATCGCCTCGTGCAGGTACCGGGTGTGCGTGTTCAGCGTCGACGCCTGCGCGGTCATCGCGGCGACGACCCGCGGGTGGCAGTGGCCGACCGACGCGACGTTGTTGTAGACGTCGAGGTACTGGTTGCCGTCGGCGTCGAAGAGGTGCGCCGCCTCGCCGCGCACCAGGTGGACGGGCTCGCGGTAGAAGAGGCGGTAGGACGGTCCGAGCACGCGTGCGCGGCGTTCGGCGAGCTCGCGGAGCGGCGCGGGCAGAGCCTCCGCCATACCGGGCCGGAAGCTGTTCGTGTCCATGATCGTCGAGCGCGTCGCCACCGTGGGTCTCCTCGTGCTGGTGCGGACCGGGCTCGGCGGAGGTGCTGCCCGGCATCGTGTCGTGCGGCCCTCGACACCTGCTGGTTCGAGGGGACGTGCACGGTGCGGCCGTCGGTCCCATCATGGCTGCTCGAGCCAGGGGCCGTCACGGACCGCACCGTGCACGCGGTCGGTCGTGGGGTCAGCGGGTGAGCATCGAGTCGAGCTCCTCGTCGAGCGCAGGATCGTCCCCGCCGGGGACCTCGCCGTGGAGCCCGCCGTTCAGTGCGTACTCCTCCTCCGGCGAGAGGATCAGCCGCGTGCGGCCGTACACGGCGAACGTGCCGAGCCCGATCGCGAACACCACCGCGATCGCGATGATCGCCAGCCGGTAGTCCGGGTTGAGCATGACCCCGACGAAGATCATCGCCGCGAGCAGACCGGCCACCACGGCCCCGACGATCCCGGTGGGGCTGACGTACGGCCGCGCGGCGTTCGGGAACTTCCGGCGCAGCAGGACGAACGAGACCATCTGCAGCACGTACGCGATCACGGCGCCCCAGACCGCGATGTTGAGCACGACGCTCCCGGCCGCCGCGACGCCGTACTGGACGACGAACAGCGCGGCGAACCCGATCAGCGCACCCATCAGCAGGGCGGCCCACGGGGTCTTCCGGGTGCCGGTGAGGGACAGGAACTTCGGGTAGTAGCCGGCACGCGAGAGCGAGTAGATGTTGCGGCCGTAGGCGTACATGATCCCCTGCGTCGAGGCGAGCAGGCCGACGAGCGCGAACGCCGACAGCACCGCGGCGATGTGGCTGTTGGGCAGGATCGCCCGGAACCCGTCGAGCAGCGGCTCACCCGAGCCGCTGAGGGCCTTCGCCCCGGTCACGGCCGGGTTGAGCACGACGACGACGAGTCCGCTGATCACGAGTGTGACCATGCCCCAGAAGCCCGCGCGCGGGATGTCCTTGGTCGGCGTGTGCGACTCCTCGGCGGCGAGGGGCAGCTCCTCGATGCCGAGGAACAGCCACATCGCGAACGGCAGCGCGAAGAACACCCCGCCGATCCCGTGCGGCAGGAACGTGCTCTGGCCGGCGTCGGGCGTGATGTCGAACAGCCTGCCGAGGTCGAGGTGGCTCGACGCGAGCGCCGCCACGCCGAAGACCGCCAGCACGGCCAGCGAGATGATCGAGACGACGATCGCGAACCGGAACGACGTCGCGGCGCCGAACGTGTTCAGTGCGAGGAAGACCCCGTAGATGACGATCCACCACGCCCACACGGGCAGCGACGCCCCGAACAGCGTCGTGGCGATCGAGTCCGCGTACTGACCGGAGAAGTACACGACGACGCCGGTGGTCATCACGTACTCGACGGACTCGGCGAGACCGGTGACGAACCCGCCCCACGGGCCCATCGCCGCACGGGCGAACGAGTACGCGCCCCCGGTGTGCGGCATCGCGGCGGACATCTCACCGATGCTGAACAGCATCCCGAAATACATCACCGTGACCAGCGCGGTCGCGAGGAGGAATCCTCCCCAGCCGGCCGTGCCGATCCCGCCGTTCCAGCCGGAGAAATCGCCCGAGATCACCGCGGCGACCCCGATCCCGGTGAGTCCCCAGAAACCTGCGGAACGCACCAGCCCGCGCTTCTCGAAATACCCGTCCTCGGCCTGGGCGTAGGTCACCCCCGAGACACTGGTCATCGTCGTCTGGCTCACGTCTGCCTCCCATGTGTGATCGATGAGGGCCGGTGGGACGACGTCGTTGGGGCCGCACCGGTGGAGCTGTGCAGGAGCGGACCGCCGAGCCCGCGTTCTTCGATGAGGTCCATGCTCGTGCGGGGCACCGGGCCGGGACAGCGCCGGATGTAATTTCTGTGTTACCGGCGGGGGTGCGGATGTTAATGGCTTGTGAACAAGTGGCCCGACCGTCCCGAATTCCGGCTCTCGCGCCCCGCAGGCCTTGCCGCGACGTCGGCGCGCGTCTATCTTCCACAGTGACCGCCGGCCCCATCGCGCACCATTTCTGATGGGAGAATTGTCATGACCACGAACCCGATCCTCGACACCGCACGTGCGGCCGGCTTCTTCGACGACGCGTCCAAGGGGACCTCCGCCCCCGACTGGCTCGTCCGCGGGATCGTCCGCTCGTGGGGCCTCGACCCCGCCCTGACCTCGGTGGAGCTGATCACCGTCTCGGAGAACGCGACCTTCCTCGTGGCCACGGGCGGCATCCCCGTCGCCGTCACGCGCGTCGCCCGCCCCGGGTACATGGCGAGCTCGGCGGAGTTCGAGTCGGAGGTCGCGTGGGTGGCTGCGCTCGGGGCGTCCGACCTGGTGCGTGTGCCACGCGGCATCCCCACGGTGGGCGGCACGTACGTCGCGGCGGTCGTCGACGACGAGGGTGCGTCGTGGTCCTGCGTGAGCTACTCGTACGTCGAGGGGAGCATCCTCGAGGACGTCGCCGAGCCGGTCCCGTACTAC
>DATKTF010000219.1:0-4604 GCA_035531255.1 Cellulomonadaceae bacterium | reverse complement strand
CACGACCATGAACCCGACGACGCTGATCGTCGGGAAGGTCGTCTCGCTGTTCCTCGTGGGCCTGGTCCAGATGGCCACGTTCGCGGTTCCGGTCGTGGTCGGCTACCTGTTCTTCCGGCAGAACCTCAACCTCCCGAACCTGGACCTCTCCCACCTGAGCCTCGACCCGCAGGCGATGATCGTCGGATTCCTGCTCCTGGTGGGCGGCTTCATCCTGTTCACCGGCACCCTCGTCGCGATCGGCGCGGTGGTCCCGACGGTCAAGGAGGCCGGCGCGTTCTTCGGCCCGATGATGATCATGATCTTCATCCCGTTCTACGTCGTGAGTCTGATCGTCAGCGACCCTCACGCGGTGATCGTCCAGGTGATGACGTACTTCCCCTACACGGCGCCCGTCACCGCGATGCTGCGGAACGGGCTCGGCTCGCTCTCGTTGCTCGAGTCCTGCATCGTCCTCGTGGAGGTGTTCGGGCTCGGGTACGTCGCGCTCCGGGTGGCGGTGCGGCTGTTCCGGTACGGCTCGATCTCGTACTCCTCGAAACTGTCGGTGCGGGCCGCGCTGCGTCGCGAGGGTGCCGTCTGACACTTGGGCGCGACCGACGCGCGTCGGGTCAGGCGTGCGGCTCGGTCCCCAGCAGCGTGGTGGTCGACCCCGCGCCGCCCAGCGCCGTGAGCGTCGAGCGGAGCCGTGCCGGCAGGTGTGCCACCACGTTGTCGTACGAGTCCTCGATGAGCTCCTCGACGAAGGCCGTCTCGGCCTGAGGGGCGAGCTCGACGGAGATCCAGTGCCGCTTGTTCATGTGGTACCCGGGTCGGACGATCGCGTGCGCCTCGATGAGCAGCGGCACCTCGTCGGGCTCGGCCTTGAGGTTGACGATCATGTGCTCGCTCAGCCGTCGGTTGTGCAGCAGCAGCGCGAACATCTTGCCGCGGACCCGAAAGACCTCGCTGTCGGGGCCGAAGGGCTGGTCGACCGTCGCGCCGGGCAGGGCGAGGCAGGTCGCCCGGCACCACAGGGCTGCGTCCTCCGACGGCCCCGTCATCGGATGACCAGGTCGGACGGGTCCGTGTTCGCCCCGCACAGCACGACGGCGACCCGCTCGCCCGGCCGCGGGACGTAGGCGCCGGAGAGCAGCGCCGCGAGCGCGGTGGCGCCGCCCGGCTCGACCACCAGGCGGTGGTCGTCCCAGAGCAGCTGCCGAGCGCTCGCGATCGCCTCGTCGGGAACGAGGACCGACTTCGTCGGTGAGGAGACGGCGAGGTCGTAGGCCATCCGGGAGGCCCGCCTGGCGCCGAGGGAGTCGGCGGCGATCGAGTCGACGGAGACGTCGACGGGTCCGCCGTGCTCGATCGCGGCGTGGAGGGCGCGGCAGCCGGTCGGCTCGACGGCGACCACGGAGACGCCGGTGCCGGACACTGCGGCGGCGGTCCCGGCGAACAGCCCACCGCCGCCGACGGCGACGACGATGGTCTCGATGCGTGGGTCCGCCGCGAGGATCTCTGCCGCGAGGGTCCCCGCGCCGGCGGCGATCAACGGGTTGTCGTACGCGTGGGACAGCAGCGCGCCGGTGCGCTCCGCGTGCTCGATCGACGCCTCGAGGGCGTCGGCGTACTCCGTGCCCACGAGCTGGACGTCCGCGCCGAGCGCCGTGAGCGTCGCGACCTTGAACGCCGGGGCCGTGCCGGGGAGGAACACCGTGGCGCGCGTGCCTGTGGCCCGCGCGGCCCAGGCGCACGCGACGCCGGCGTTGCCTCCCGATGCGATCACGATCCCGGCGTCGGGCATCGTGCCGGCTGCCAGGTGGTACGCGGCGAGGTTGGCCGCTCCGCGCGCCTTGAACGTGCCGGTGTGCTGCAACAGCTCGAGCGCGAGCACCAGCTCGAAGGACCCGGCCGAGCCAGGTTCGTCGTGGCCGACGGTGCCGGTCTCGTCGTGACCGACGGTGCCGGTCTCGTCGTGGCCGACACTGGCCGCGTGGGCGTCGATCGCGACCTGCTCGACGTGGGCGAGGGTGATCGGTCGGACCCGTCCGGCGATCCGGGCCGCCGCAGCGGACACGTCGCCCGGTCCGATCGTCTCGCGGAGGGACATGGCCTGATCCATCGGCTCGGGCTCGCTCTCGGGGTGGGTCCGTGGTCTGGGCGACTCGGGGTCGAGCGGCCCGTCTGTGACGATACCGATCCGCATGCCATCGCCGTGCCCGCAGGCCCTTGCGTCGGACTATTGGTAAGCGGTAACTTACCGACTGTGCCCACCGCTCGCATGCCCGCCCTCGAGGCGCTCGCGGACCCGACCCGCCGCTCGATCTTCGAGCTGCTCGGCGACGGACCGCGTTGCGTCGTGGACATCGCCCGGGACGTCCCGGTCAGCAGACCGGCCGTCTCGCAACACCTGAAGGTGCTCAAGGAAGCCGGTCTGGTGCACGTGCGCCACGAGGGCACGCGCCGCACCTACGGCATCGACCCGTCGGGGGTCGCGGCCGCACGCGACTACTTCGACCGGTTCTGGACCGACGCCCTCGCGGCCTACGCCCGTGCCGCAGACGAACTCGAGGAGAACTCATGACCGCACAGACCAGCAAGCAGACTGCCCGAGACACCGGCGCGCCGCAGGTCGACGACCCGGCCGTCGTCCGCACCAGCGTCGAGGTGTCCGCACCGCCCGAGCGCGCCTTCGCGGTGTTCACCGCCGGCTTCGACACCTGGTGGAACCGCAGTCATCACCTGCTCGACGGGGAGCTCAAGCAGGTCGGCGTCGATCCGTTCGTCGGCGGACGGATGTGGGAGGAGAACGACGCGGGGGAGACCTGCACCTGGGGCCGCGTGCTCACCTGGGACCCACCGCGGGAGCTCGCGTTCTCATGGATGATCGGTCCCGACTGGGCGGTGCCGGATCCTGACGCAGCCGGCAGTCGCGTCACGGTCACGTTCACCCCGACCTCGACGGGCACGACCGTCACGCTGGTGCACGACCAGTTCGACGTGCACGGAACCGGCTGGGAGGCGGTGCGTGACGGCGTCGGGGCCGACGGCGGTTGGCCGGGCCTGGTCCGGCTGTTCGCCGCGATCCTCTGAGGCGACCTGCTCGAGCCGGATCGGCGCGCGGGCTCCTGCGCGCCGATCCGTGAGCCGGGCGGAGGTCGACGTGGTGCGATTTCGCCCGGTCGACGCACAGCGTGTCGCGGCGTCTAGGACTTAAGGCCTGGACCGGGGTCTCGGTTGCCGTCGATGGTCAGTGAGCGCCGGAGCCGTGCGGCGCCGCCCGCCAACCGACGACAGGAGGCGCGTGACCGCTGCCGAGGTCATGGGCACCGCACCGCTCGCCGAGGTCCTGGACCTCCTCACGGAGCGGATCGTCCGGTATCGCATCGACGACCTCACCGTCCTGTACTGCAACAAGGCCTGGGCCCGGTCGAACGGCGGTGAGCCGGAGGAGTTCCTCGGGCGCCCGCTCGACTCCCTGCTCACGGCGGGCGAGCGAGAAGGCCTGTTCCGGCAGCTGGGTCGGCTCGGCCCGGATGCGCCGTTCCTCAAGGACAACATGACGCGGGTCGGCGCGGACCGGTGGACCGAGTGGACCGACCTGTACCTCCCCGGCCCCGACGGCGCGCACGTGCTCGCCGTGGGTCGCGACGTGACGGAGAGACGTGAGGCGGAGCTCCTGCTCGCGGCGAGCGAGGAGCGCTACCGCGGTCTCGCCTTGCGCGACGAGCTCACCGGGCTGGCGAACCGGCGCCTGCTGGACGAGCTGCTGGCCACCACCCTCGCCCGGACCCGTCGGTCGGCGACCTGTCTGGTGGTCTCCTACCTGGACCTCGACGGCTTCAAGCCGATCAACGACCGCTACGGCCACGCCGTCGGGGACGCGGTGCTCGAGGAGGTCGGTCGGCGGCTGCACGCCACCGTGCGCGACGCCGACGTGATCGCGCGGGTGGGCGGCGACGAGTTCGTCGTCGTCCAGGAGTGCCACCGGGATCAGGCCGGTAGGTCCGTCGCGCGCCTCCGCACGCTGATGGTCGAGCCGATCGTGCTCGCCGACGTGACGATCCGCTGCGGGGTGAGCGTCGGGTCGATCATCGCAGAGCCGGGTCAGGACGCCGTCGCGCTGGTCGCGGCCGCCGACGCCGCGATGTACGCCGTGAAACGTAGCCGCGGGGGCGTGCGGACCCCACCGAGCCCCTGACGGTTCGGCTCTGCCGGTGGGGTCCTGCTGGTTCAGCCCTGCTGGTTCAGCCCTGCTGGTTCAGCCCTGACGGGTCAGCCCTGACGGGGCGCGTGAGCTCGACCACCCGGGCGCCGAACCACTCGGCCTCCGCACGGTCGTGGGTGATCAACAGGGTCGTCCGACCGGCGCAGCGCTCCCGGACATGACTCATGAGTGCGGTCTTCGCCTCGACGTCGAGACCGGTGAAGGGTTCGTCGAGGACGACGACGTCCGCCGGCACGATCAGTGCGCGCACGATCGCGACGCGTCGGCGTTGCCCGCCGGAGAGCTCGCGGACCGGCTTCGCCAGGGACTCGTCGTCGAGACCGACCCGACGCAGCTCGTCGACCGCGGCGGACGCGGGCGTGGCGCGATCCAGCACGAGGCGCACGTTGCCGAC
>DATKTF010000218.1:0-12766 GCA_035531255.1 Cellulomonadaceae bacterium | reverse complement strand
CGGTGAGCGAGTGGGCGACGACGTCGTGCATCTCGCGGGCGATGCGCGCACGCTCGGCGGCGACCGCGAGCTGCGCCTGCTGGTCGTGCTGCCGGGCGAGCTGGTTCCCGCGGTCGACCAGGTCGGCGACGTGCACCCGGCGGTTGCGGACGCTGATGCCGATCGAGATGGCCACGAGCACGAGCAGCACGACACCGGTGATGGACGCGATGCGCAGGTCGACGACGGTCTCGTGGGGCGCGTCGTTCCCGGTCCACACGCTCGCGGTCGCGCCCTGCGGCGTCGGGCGCTCCCACAGCAGGGCAGCCACGGACAGCACCCCGCCGGACGTGACGGCGGTCACCCAGGCGTCACGAGGAGCCCGGGATGCGGCGACGGCGTAGACCGCGAGCGCGATCCCGAGGTCGTACCCGCTCAACGACCCCGCCGCGGCGGTCTGGCCTGCGCCCAGGGCGGTCATCCCGACCGCGACGAGCAGCGGTCGCCGTCGCCTCCAGACGAGGACGCCGGTCCCCGCGACGGCGAAGACGACGAGGCCCTCGCGTCGTGTCCCGTTCTCGCTCAGGACCGCCTCGAGGATCGCAGGCACACCGAACCAGAGCATCACGACGGCATCCATCACGACCGGACGGCGCAGGAAGAACCGACGCACCGGTCCGAGTCGCCGTGCGCTGAGCTCGGTGAACGGCCCGGCCGCGGCCCCGTCGAACGCACGCCGGGGCCGCGGGTCGGTGGTCGGCCGACCCGCGGCCCCGGTCACCTCGGAGGTGCTGTGCATGACCGACAGTGTGACCTGGTCCTCAGGCGTCCCGGCGGCGCAGCATCACCGCGGCGAGCGTGAGGACCGCGACGACGTAGCCGGCCAGCAGGCCGAGGCCGGTCCACGGGGCCAGCGGGGTCGGACCAGAGGTCGATCCCGAGCCCGACGAGCCGGCCTGGACCGCGGTGCTCGTCGACATGATCCGTTCGCCGGCGGTGGTCGGCATGTACGGGCCCAGGTCCCGCACCCAGGACACCCAGTTGCCGATCACGAGCACGAGGATCGGGAGCAGCAACGTCACGCCGAGCACGGTGGCGATCGACGCGGCGGAGTGACGGAGCACGGCTCCGAGCCCGAACCCGAGGAGCGCGATGGCCACGAGGTAGAGCACGCAGCCGAGCAGGACGCGCTGGGTCGTGCGGTCGCCGAAGTCGACCGCCATGCCGTGAGACGAGAGCATCGGCTGGGTGACCAGGTAGGCGATACCGATGCCGACAGCGCTGACGACCGCGGTCGACGCGGCCAGCACAAGAGCCTTCGCCCAGAGCGCCGGCAACCGGCGGGGGACGGCCGCGAAGGTCGACCGGATCATCCCGGTCGAGTACTCGCCGGTGATCGACAGGACACCGAGCACGGCGATCGTCATCTGGGCGAAGGAGTACCCCAACGTCACGATCGTCGATCCGGTGAGACCGGTGTCGGCCGGGTTCACGTGCGAGCTGTCCATCGCGTTCGTCACGCCGAACGCGACCAGCAGGCTCAACCCGACCATGACGACGAGCGTGATCGCGAGCGTCCACACGGTCGACCGCACCGTGCGGAACTTGATCCACTCCGAGGCGATCACACCGCCGAAGCCGAGGTGGGGGCCCTGAGGCGGCGCCTCGACCGCTCCTGCGTGGGCACCGGGGTGCTGGGTCGTCGTGCTCATCGGTTCGCTCCGTCCGGCTCGGTGGAAGCATGGGCGCCCGCATGGTCGGGGTGGATCCCGCTGGTCGTGGAGTGGTACTCGACCTCGTCCTTCGTCAGGGCCATGTAGGCGTCCTCGAGGGAGCTCACGACCGGGGTCAGCTCGTGCAGCACGAGCTGGGCGCGGGCCGCAGCCTCGCCGATCAGCACGGCCGTGCTCCCGGTGATCTCCATCAGGCCGGGCTCGGTCGAGCTCACGGTCACCCCAGGACCCTGGAGGAGCTCGACGAGCTGGGTCGCCTGCGGGCTTCGGACCCGCACCGTCGTGCCGGACGCCTGGGCGACGACCTGGGACACCGGGGCGTCCGCGATCAGCTTGCCGCGCCCGACGACGATCAGGTGGTCCGCGGTGACGGCCATCTCGCTCATCAGGTGCGACGAGAGGAACACGGTCCGGCCCTCGGACGCGAGGTAGCGGACGAGGTTGCGGACCCACAGGACGCCCTCGGGGTCGAGGCCGTTGACGGGCTCGTCCAGGATCAGCGTCTTCGGGTCGCCGAGCAGGGCCGACGCGATGCCGAGCCGCTGGCCCATGCCGAGGGAGAAGCCACCGACGCGCTTCTTGGCCACGGACTGCAGACCGGTCATCTCGATGACCTCGTCGACGCGCGACACCGGGATGTGGTGCGTCGCGGCCATCGCGCGCAGGTGGTTGTAGGCGCTGCGGCCGGTATGGACGGCCTTCGCGTCGAGCAGGATCCCCACCTCACGCAGCGGGGAGTGGTGCTGGGCGTACGGGCGGCCGTTGACCGTCACCGACCCGTGGGTGGGGCGGTCCAGGCCGACGATCACGCGCATCGTCGTGGACTTCCCGGCGCCGTTGGGCCCGAGGAACCCGGTGACCTTCCCGGGGTGGACGGTGAACGTCACGTCGTCCACCGCCGTCTTCGATCCGTACTTCTTGGTCAGACCGTGTACTTCGATCATCCTGTCCCCCAGCTCGTCGAGAAGAGTGCCATGTCGAATCTACGGAGCGGCGCGACCGGGCGGGACCGTACCGGGGTTGATCTTGAGAACTGCTGTGCGTACGCCGTGAGGATGACGCGATCGGTCGCGGGGTGGGAACGTCCGGGGCGCGCGGCGCGTTGCGTACAGTGAGAACAGGCCAGCGACAGTGCCCCGAGACGGTCGGTGCACCGAACCCGTGCGACGGGTTCACGACAGCCGCGACCAGGAGGAATCGATGAGCAACCCGGTCTTCGACAACAGCGCGATCTTCGGCGACCCGCGTAAGAGGTCTCGCGGACGTGCTCCGCAGGGAACGGTGACGACCGCCGCCTCGTACGGGACCGCCACGGCCGGGTACGACGCCGCGGCCCTGGACCAGATGTACGCGGCGCCGTCGGCGACCACCGCGGACACCGGTCGCCTCACCTACGACGACGTCATCATGAAGACCGCCGGCCTGCTGGCCGTGCTCGTCCTCACCGGTGCGGCGACGTGGATCCTCGCCCCCGGGCTCTGGATCGCCGGTGCGGTCGTCGGGCTGGTGCTCGGCCTGGTCAACGCGTTCAAGAAGAGCCCGAGCCCGGCGCTGATCGTGCTGTACGCCGCTGCCGAAGGAGTCTTCCTCGGCGGCATCAGCGCGTTCTACGAGACCCTGTACACCGGCCTCGTCGGTCAGGCCGTGCTGGCCACCCTCGCCGTGTTCGGGACCAGCCTCGTGCTGTTCCGGTCCGGCAAGGTCCGGGTGACCCCGAAGTTCACCAAGGTCCTGATGCTGTCGATGGTCGGGTACCTCGCGTACTCCTTCCTCAACGTGGTCCTCATGCTGTTCGGCGTCGGCGGCGGCACGTACGGCCCTCTCCGCAGCGGGCTGCTGGGGATCGTCGTCGGGCTGGTGGCCGTCGGGCTCGCCGCGATGTCGCTGATCGTGGACTTCGACTCGATCCAGCGCGGCGTCCGGCAGGGCGTCCCGGCCAAGTTCGCCTGGTCGGCGGCGTTCGGGCTCGTGGTCACGCTGGTGTGGCTCTACCTCGAGCTGCTGCGACTCCTCGCGATCCTGCGGAACTGACGGGTCGGCACCACCGGACCGCAGGAGCGCCCGTCCGCGATGAGGTATGCGCAGCACATCTCCGAGCTCGTCGGCAACACGCCCCTCGTCCGGCTCACGGCCGTGACGCAGGGGCTGTCCGCGACGATCCTCGCCAAGGTCGAGTACCTGAACCCGGGCGGGTCCGTGAAGGACCGGATCGCGTTGCGGATGATCGAGGCCGCCGAGGCGAGCGGTGAGCTGCGCCCCGGCGGGACGATCGTCGAGCCGACGAGCGGGAACACCGGTGTCGGGCTGGCTCTCGTCGCGCAGCGCAAGGGGTACCGCTGCATCTTCGTGTGCCCCGACAAGGTCTCGCAGGACAAGCGCGACGTGCTGCGCGCGTACGGGGCCGAGGTCGTCGTGACCCCGACGGCGGTCGACCCGGGGCACCCGGACTCCTACTACTCCGTCTCCGACCGACTCGCCCGAGAGACGCCGGGTGGCTGGAAGCCGAACCAGTACGCCAACCCCAACGGCCCCGCGAGCCACTACGCGACCACCGGCCCCGAGATCTGGGCGGACACCGACGGTCGCCTGACGCACTTCGTCGCCGGCGTGGGCACCGGCGGCACCATCTCCGGGACGGGTCGGTTCCTCAAGGACGTGTCAGCCGGTCGCAGCGTCGCCGACGGTGGGCAGGTCGTCGTCGTCGGCGCCGATCCGCAGGGTTCGGTGTACTCCGGCGGTGACCCCCGGCCGTACCTCGTCGAGGGCGTCGGCGAGGACTTCTGGCCGTCGGCGTTCGACGCGACGGTGCCGGACGAGGTCGTCGCTGTCAGCGATGCCGAGTCCTTCGCGATGACGCGACGGCTCGCGCGCGAGGAGGGCCTGCTCGTCGGGGGCTCCTGCGGGATGGCCGTGGTCGCGACGCTGCGGGTCGCGCAGCGGCTCCAGGACGAGGACCCCGAGGCAGCGGCGCGCGCGGTGATCGTCGTCCTGCTGCCCGACGGCGGCCGCGGGTACCTCTCGAAGATCTTCTCCGACCCGTGGATGCGGTCCTACGGCTTCCTCGCACCGGACGGCGGCGCGACGGCCGCGGACGTGCTGCGTTCGAAGTCGGGCTCGCTCCCGTCGTTGGTGCACACCCACCCGAACGAGACGGTCCGCGACGCGATCGAGATCCTGCGGGAGTACGGCGTCTCGCAGATGCCGGTCGTCACGGCCGAGCCGCCGGTCATGCTCGGCGAGGTGGTCGGCGCGGTGAGCGAGAGCAGCCTGCTCGAGGCGGTGTTCTCCGGTGCCGCGGGCCTGGCCGATCGGGTCGGTGCCCGGATGGGCGCAGCGCTGCCGTTGATCGGCGCCGGGGAGTCGGTCGAGGCGGCCCGGGTCGCGCTGCAGACCGCCGACGCGCTGATGGTGGTCGACGACGGCCACCCCGTCGGGGTGCTGACGCGACACGACCTCCTGGGCTTCCTCGCCGGCTGACGTCCACCCGTCCGTCGGTGGCAGACTGTCCGCGCCGATCGCCGACGACCGGTGCCGATCCGAGGAGAGCACGCATGCCGCTGAACGACCTGAGCCGCCCCGAGCTGGTCGCGTACCGACCCGAGCTCGACGAGCCGGCCGACCTCGACGCGTTCTGGACGAGCACTCTCGCGGAGGCGCGATCGTACGATCTCGCCCTCGAGCTCACGCCCGTCGACGCGGCGATGACCATGGTCGAGCTGTACGACGTCACGTTCGCCGGGTGGGGCGGCCACCCCATCAAGGGCTGGCTCGCGCGGCCCGCCGGGGTGACCGGTCCGTTGCCGGCGGTCGTCGAGTACAACGGCTACGGCGGAGGTCGTGGGCTCGCGCACGAGCGGACCATCTGGGCGGCGGCCGGCTACGTGCACCTGTTCATGGACACGCGCGGACAGGGCAGCGGATGGGGCGACGGCGGCGACACCCCGGACCCGGTCGGCTCCGGGCCCGCCACGCCCGGCTTCATGACGCGGGGCATCCTCGACCCGTACGACCACTACTACCGACGGGTCTTTACCGACGGCGTGCGCGCCGTTGACGCAGTGCGTGCGGTACCGGGCGTCGACCCGACGAGGGTTGCGGTGACCGGCGGCAGCCAGGGTGGGGGGATCGCCCTCGCCGTCGCGGGCCTGGTCCCCGACCTCGCTGCGGTCATGCCCGACGTACCGTTCCTGTGCCACTACCGGCGCGCGACCGAGCTCACCGGGAGCAAGCCCTACGCCGAGATCACCGCCTACCTCGCGGTCCACCGTGACCACGTCGAGCAGGCGTTCCGCACGTTCTCCTACCTCGACGGCGTGCACTTCGCCCGGCGCGCGACGGCACCTGCGCTGTTCTCGGTGGCCCTGATGGACCCGATCTGCCCGCCGTCGACGGTGTACGCGGCGTTCAACCGCTACGGAGAGCTCGGCGGGGATCCCGCGAAGGCGATCGAGGTCTACGAGTTCAACGAGCACGAGGGCGGTCAGGGCCACCAGCGCGGGCGTCAGCTGCACTGGCTGCGCGACCGCCTGAAGGGGTAGCGGGACCGGAGCGGACGGTTCGGCTCTCGGGAAGCGACGGCAGCGTGAGCGAGCGGACGAGCGCGTCGACGAGGAACTGGAAGCTCCCCTCGACGTCCTCCGGCATGCCGAACCCGCCGTCGAGCTCGAGCACCACGAAGCCGTGCAGCGCGGCACGCACCGCACGCACGGCGTCGATCAGGTGCTCGGGCGCGACGTCGAAGCGCGCGAGGATCTCGGCGATCGCCGTGACGCTCCGGGCGCCTGCCTGCTGGACGTCGACGGCATCCGGGTCCTGCGCCCACGACGATCCCTGGGAGGCGTCGTAGCGTCCCGGGGCCCGCCGCGCGAAGGACCGGACGGAGTTCGCAGCGGCGCGCAGCTCGGCCGCACCCGGCTGGGCCGCCGGGACCGCCGAGGCGACCGCGGCCTCGATCACCTCCGCGAGCTCGATCACGCAGGACAGAGCGACGGCCCTCCGGAGCTCGGGGAGCCCGCCGATGTGCTTGTACAGGCTCGGCACCGCGACGCCGGCGCGCGCGGCGACCGCCGAGAGCGTGAGGTCCTCGAACCCGCGACGTCCCGCGTCGTCGACCACGGCGAGGGCGAGGTCCACCACGGCCTGACGACTGAGCCCGGCCCTAGCCACGGCGCGTCGCCGTCCACCGGTCGCCCGTCCGCGGCAGCTCGGCGAGGAGCTCGAGCACGGCCGGGACGACGACGTCGGGCCGTTGCGCCTGAGGGTAGTGGCCGACGTCCGGGATCAGCACCGGCGTCGCGTGGAGGACGCCGACGATCCAGTCGAGCTCGGTGGCGGGGTCCCGGAAGTCGGGGTCCAAGGACCCGACGACCGCGAGCGTCGGGGTGCGCACCTCGCCGAGCCGCGGTTCGACGACGCCGTGGTCCAGCTGCAGCGTGAGGTCGCGCAGCGAGCGCAGGCGACCGGGTTCGCGCAGGCTCGTGCGGATCGCGGCCGCGTGCTGGTCGAGCCAGGGCGCCCGAGTGCCCTTGTTCAGGCTGCGGTAGTACCGCGCCCAGAACGCCGCACCCCACGGCCGGGCGAACGCGATCCGGTAGATGCCGTGGATGACCGCCCGGTTGAGCGTGCTCGAGCTGGGTTCGCGAAGCAGCGGTGCGAGCAGGACGAGCCCGGCGACGAGGTCCGGTCGTTCGGCGGCGGCCCACACCGCCGCGGCGGCGCCCATCGAGTTGCCGACCAGGACGGCGGGGCCGCCGAGGTGCTCGACGAGCGCGAGGAGGTCCTGGCCGGTGGCGATGTCGCCGTGCGTCCGGAACGACGTGTCGGAGTCACCGTGCCCCCGGAGGTCGGCGACGACGACGCGGAGTCCGGCGGCGAGGAGCGGACCGGTGAGCTCGCGGTAGGTCGACCGCAGGTCACCCATCCCGGGGACGGCGACGACGAGGGGACCGGTGCCCTGGTCCGTGTAGGCGATGCGACCGTCGGCGCGTGCCAGGTAGCGCACGTCGGGGGACCGGGTGGTGGCGGACACGTGGTCTGGTGTGCTCATGGGAGGAAAGCTAATGCTATTAGCCACGGCCGTCAAGACCTGGCCCGGTGCGATCGCCACGTAGGGTGGTGCCCCGCGGAACCCCGCCCCCGAACTCCTGAGGAGATGTCCATGACCGTCCAGCTTCCCGAGGCCTCCGGCTCCTTCGGCGACAAGCCCGTCCTGACCTTCCCGGACTCGGCTGCGCCGATCGACCTCGAGGTCGTCGTGCTCAGCCAGGGTGACGGCGCTGTCGTCGAGGCCGGCGACGACCTCAAGGTCCACTACCTCGGTCAGACGTGGGGTGGCCGCATCTTCGACAACTCGTACGACCGCGGCTCGTCGATCAGCTTCCCGATCGGGATCGGCGCGGTGATCAGCGGGTGGGACGCCGGCCTCGTCGGCAAGCAGGTCGGCTCGCGCGTGCTGCTCTCGGTCCCGCCCCACCTGGGATACGGCGACCGAGGCATGCCGCAGGCCGGCATCAAGGGCACGGACACGCTCGTCTTCGTGGTGGACATCGTCGGCACCAACTGACACCAGCCCCGGTCGACCCGGAGTCGAGGATCTCGGGGACCGGGGACGGCGCGTCCACCGGCGGGGGTCAGGCAGCGGGGGTCCTGGCGCGTTCGCGGGGACGTCGACGCTTCGCCGCGGGGGGCTCGGACGCGTCTGGCACCGGGGTCGGCGGGAGGGCGAGCGTCGCGGCCAGGCCGATCACGAGCACCCCGGCAGCGATTCCCGTCGTGATCTTGCTCGCGTGCACGAGCGCCGCCTCGGCCGGCGCCACGGCTGCGGAGCTCGCCGGGTCGGCGCGCAACGACGGGATCGCTGCGCCGACGGTCTGGTGCACCATGCTGACGACGCGCTGCTGGTCGGCCGACGAGAGGTTCGTCGCCGCGAGCCGCTGCGTGGTCTGACTCGTCACGTTGGCGATGAGCAGCCCGCCCAGCACCGCGACGCCGAGCGCCGAGCCGAGCTGCCGGACGGTGGTCTGGAACCCTGACGCCTGCCCGCTCGCATTGACCGGGACGTCGACGAGGATCACGCTCGTCAGCTGTGCGGTCGCCATGCCGACGCCGAGCCCGTACAGGAACAGCCAGGCCGCGATCACGACGCCCGAGACGCTCGTCGACAGGGTCAACGCCAGCCCGCCGATCGCGATCGCCTCGAGGGCGAGCCCGAGCCGCACCACCGATCGCTGTCCGATGCGCGCCGTCAGCTGCGGGGTCGCTCCGGAGATCAGGAACGTGCCGACCGCGAGCCAGAGCACGAGCACCCCGGTCCCGAGGGCGGAGTAGCCGAGCGCGCCCTGCAGGAGCAGCGGCAGCGTGAAGAGCAGGCCGAACTCGCCCAGCGCGACGATCAAGGCCGCGATGATGCCGAACCGGAACGAGCGGATGCCGAGCAGCCCGAGGTCGACCAGCGCGATCCTGCCCGCCGCGACCCGACGGCGTTCGACCGCGACGAACGTGCCGACGAACGCGAGGCCGAGGATCCCGACGACCGGCACCGGGGACGCGCCGCCCGAGCTCTGCGTCCACCAGCCGAGGTACTGGCCCTGGATCAGGGCGAACACGATGCCGCCGACGCCGAGAGTCGACAGGAGCACGCCGGGAACGTCTGACCCGCGTCGCAGCGCGGTGTCGCGGGTCTCGTCGATGTAGCGCGAGATGCCGAGCAGGGCGAGCAGCCCGAACGGGATGTTGAGCCAGAAGGCCCAGCGCCAGCTCACGTCGGTCGCGAGCCAACCGCCCACGAGCGGACCGACGGCGGCCATGCCGCCGATCGTCGACCCCCAGATCGCGAAGGCGATGCCGCGCTCGCGGCCGGTGAACATCGCGTTGAGCGTCGAGAGGGTGCTCGGCAGGACCATCGCGGCACCGAGGCCCTGGAACACCCGGGCGCCGATCAGCATGGTCGGTCCGGTCGCCCCACCGGCGAACAGGCTCGCGACCATGAACAGCACGAGACCGGCGGCGAAGAGCTTCTTGCGACCGTAGAGGTCGCCGAACCGCCCGACCGTCAGCATCAGCGACGCGAACACGAGCGAGTACACGGCGTTCATCCACTGCGCGCCCGATGCGTTCAGGCCGATGTCCTCGATCACGACGGGCAGCGCGACGTTGACGATCGTCGCATCCATGATGACGAGCGAGACGCCGAGGGCGAGCGTGAGCATCGCGAGCCAGCGACGAGTGCTGGCGACAGTCGTCTCGGGCTCCGGGGGTGGGGTGGTGGTCACGGCTGCCTCTTCTCGCTCGCGTGCCGCTGGGTGGTCGCGGAACGTGCTTCACCCAGATCTTCTCGACAGTAAGGACGGTAACATTCCGACAGTGCTGTCGGGAACTAGCCGTACGTCGCACCATGCGAGAGAATGGCGGCATGCCCCGCATCGATGCCCCGACCGTCGCCGCGCACCACGCGATGCGTCACGACGCCATCGTCGCGGCGGCGCGCGAGACGCTCGTGGCCGAGGGCGTCTCCGCCGTCACCCCGGCCGCCGTCGCCGCGCAGGCGGGGCTGGCACGAACGAGCGTGTACCAGTACTACCCGTCGACCGGTGCGCTGGTAGCAGCCGCGGTCGAGGCGATCTTCGCCGAGGCGAACACCGTGCTGAGCGACGTCGTCGGGCGCACCGGGGATCCCCGCGAGCGGATCCACCGCTACATCGCAGCGGCCCTGGAGCTGGCCGCGCGCAACCATGGGCCGTTCCACCCGTTGAGCATCGTCGACCTTCCGCCGATGTGCCGAGCGCGGGTGCGGGAGCTCCACGAGGAGCTGCTCGCACCGCTCCACGCGGCCGTCGAGGACCTCGGCGTCGGCGACCCGGAGATCGTCGTCGGTCTCGCGTTCGGGGCGATCTCCGCCGCGGCCCAGCTCGTCGACCACGGCACGCACCTGGCCGCGGCCACCGAGCGCACCGTGCGGTTCGTCGATGCCGGTCTCGACTCCGCTCGGGCGAGCGGTGCGTCGGGGCCGAGGCGTCGCGCATCGACACGCTCGCCGGCCGATTCCGCGGCATTCTGCTGAGAACGGTCAGAACCGGGCCAGCGTGCCGCGCGTCAACGCCAGGACGTCCGGCAGACCGCGGTGGCAGTCAGGAACTCAGGCGGCCCTAGTGCGACGAGGGTCCGGGTGTCTGCGCCCTGCCCGTGCCGGGCGGGCACGACCGGCAGGCCGGCGGGGTCGACGCCGTCGGGCACCCTGGTCGCGACCGTGACCGTCCTCCTGCGCGTCGTCGAGGGCACGGTGGACCGAGCCGGAGCCGCGCGGCTCGTCAGGATTCGAGGAGACGGGCGAGTCGCGCCTTCTTCCGGTTCTCTCGCGCGATCCACCGGAGGTCGGTGTCCGTGGCGCCGTCGAGAGTGGCGAACGCCCGGAGCCCGGCCGCCGGGCTGCCGGCCACCGCGACGCTCCAGCAGTAGCCGAGCGCCTGGCGCAGGGCGCGGGTCTCCGGGCTCCGGCGCTGAGCCGGTGCGCGTGACTCCAGCAGGTCGGTCGTGACACGACACGCGTCGAGAGCGGCGGCAGCGGTCGACGGGTCCCGGAGCAGGCGCGGTTCGCAGATGCCGGCGATCGCAGCGCGCTGGACCAACGGGTCGGGGTCGAGCGCCCAGGCGACGACCACGCGACGCAGTCGAGCGGCATCCGAGTCCCCGAGGCGCTTCAGTGCCATGGCGACGCCCTCGCGCACGCGCCAGCGAGGGTCCGCCGCCTGCGCGTGCAGGAGGACGAGGAGACCACCGTCGTCCCCGTGCTCGGCGACGAGCCGCCCGAGAGCGGCCGCGGCGCACGACGCGTGGTACTCGTCACCCGACCCGACGAGGCTCAGGATCAGGCTCTCGGGCGCGACGTCGCCGAACGCAGCGAGGAGCTCGAGATTGCCGCGCGGACCGGGCAGGCCGGAGTGTGCGGTGAGGAATCCCGGGACGTCCGAGGGGTCGAGGGCGCGAAGGGCATCACGATGATCGCTCCGGGTCGACACGTCCTCGATGCTCCCACCGCCCGCGCGACGGCGTGGGGCGTTTGCCGGAGCGTCGGCGAGCACGCGGCGGCCGGAGGCTGAGCTGTGAACGGCCGTCGGTCACGCGTCGCTCGCGGTCGGGGGCCGTCGGTGCCGAGCCGTCGGCCCTGCGCCGGCGTCAGCCCTGCGCCGGTGTCGACCCCGAGCGGGCGCGCTCGGCATCGCGGGCCTTGAGGCGCCGCTCCTCGCGCCGCACCTCGGCGAGGATCGCGCGCTCCTGGAAGAGCCACTCCGGCGGGTTGTCGAGCATCTCGGCGATCTGGGCGGTCGTCAGTGGCTCGGTGACACCGCCACGCGCCAGCCCCGCGATCGACACGCTGAGCCGCGCGGCGACCTCCGGGCGCGGATGCGGGCCGTTGCGGCGCAGGTCGACCAACCACTCCGGCGGGTTCGCCTGCAGCTCGTTGAGCTGGTCCCGGGACACCAGACCCTGCTGGAACTCCTCCGGCGTCGCCGGGAGGTACACGCCCAGCTTCTTGGCCGCCGTGGCGGGCTTCATGGTCTGCGGGGTCCGGGGGGTCATCCCGCAAGGGTATCGACCCGGACGGTCGCTGCGGGACCCGGTACCCTGACGCGACGCGAGGAGGACGACGCATGAACCGCACCGAGAGAGGGCCGTCGACGTTCCGCCTCGCATACGCCCCGGGGGTCACCCCGTCGAAGTGGGCGCGCACGTGGACGCAGCGGCTCCCGGACGTCCCGCTCGATCTCCTCCTGACGCCGAGCGCCGACGCCGTGCGTCTGCTCCGCGACGGGGACGTCGACGCGGCGCTGATCCGGTTGCCGGTCGACACCGACGTCCTGAGCGCGATCCCGCTCTACTCCGAGGTCTCCGTGGTCGTCGTGCCCGTCGAGCACCCGGTCGCCGCGTTCGAGTCGGTGACGGTCGCGGACCTGGCGGACGAGGTCGTCCTTCACCCGCTCGACGACGTCCTCGACTGGTCCGCGAACCCGGGGGAGGGGTGCGTGCTGCCGGGCGAGCGCAGTGCTCTTGCCCGCCCG
>DATKTF010000217.1:0-19712 GCA_035531255.1 Cellulomonadaceae bacterium | reverse complement strand
GACGACGATCTTCACGTTTGCGAGGTCGCCCTCGTCCAGGTGACGTAGCAGGCGGCGGTACCCCGCGCGCTTGGCGGAGTCGTCGCCCGACGCGGGATCGTTGTCGCGGTAGATCGCCAAGATCGTGAATCTGCTTGGGGGGTACTCCTCCACGATCCTTGCGAGCTGCCGCACGATGGCATCAGCGACGTCACCGTGGAACTTTGAGCGGCGCAGGTACACCGCGATTCCCTCGGTGCCGGGTACCGGTTCATGCGCAAGCCGCTCGTAGTCAACGACCCTGCTCCGTCGCTGCGCGCGAGTGGGACGGAGGTGCAGAGGTGGAGCATCGTTCTCAGGAGCTGGCTGTGGGGCTTCGTCTTCAGGCATGGCCAGCACCGTGCTCGGGGCTTCGAGGTGCGCAATGGCTCACACGACTCGTCCATGAACAGCACCCCCCGGTGCGCACGCGAGGCGGCCCCGGGACGGGGCACTCCGGATCCTCCGCCCACGACGGCCGCCGCAGTAGCGGTGTGGTGCGGGTCCTCGAAGGGAGGACGTCGGATCAGCCCGTCGGCCGGGTCGAAGGTCCCCGCCACCGAGTGGACCGCCGTGACCTCGACCGCCTCGTCCGGCGTCAGGTCGGGGAGGAGGCCGGGAAGGCGCGCCGCGAGCATGGTCTTCCCGGCACCCGGAGGCCCGACCAGCAGGAGATGATGACCACCCGAGGCCGCGACCTCGAGCGCCGCACGCGCGTCGTCCTGCCCCACGACGTCCGCGAGGTCGAGATCCGGCGCCCGCCGGATCGGGTCGACGACCGCCGTCGGTGAGACCGCGTCCGGCACGACGACCTCCGCGCCGTACCTCGATGCGACCTCGGCCAGGTGGTGGGCACCCACGACGTCGGCACCCGGGACGAGCCCTGCCTCGAGCTCGTTGGCAGCGGGGACCACGATGTGCCGGTGGCCGGCGGCCACGGCCGCCGCTACTGCCGGAAGAACCCCACGGATCGGACGTAGCCGTCCGTCCAGACCCAGCTCTCCCAGGTGGACGATGCGACCCGGAGCCTCGGTCGGGATCACGCCCGCCCCCGCAAGCATCGCGACCGCGATGGCCAGGTCGAAGCCCGACCCCGACTTCGGGAGTGAGGCCGGCGAGAGGTTGACCGTGATCCGGCGTTGCGGCCAGCCGAGCGCCGAGGAGGTCACCGCCGCTCTGACCCGGTCCCGCGACTCGGCCAGCGCGGCGTCCGGGAGTCCGACAAGTGAGAAGCCCGGCACCGACGCGGCAAGGTGCGCCTCGACCTCGACGACGTGACCGGTGAGCCCGACGAGAGACACGGCGAGCGTGCGGCCGAGGCCCATCAGACGACCCCGACGAGGTGCTCGACGTCGGCAGCGCCCCGGCGCGCGACCTGGACGGCGATCACGTCGATCCGCACTGACCGGCTCGCCACGGTGTGCTCGGCAAGCCACTGACCCGTCAGGCGACGGACCCGCGCGAGCTTCTGCGGGGTGACGGCCTCGGCCGGATGCCCGAACCCGATGCCGCTCCGGGTCTTGACCTCGACCGCGACGAGCACGTCGCCGTCGAGAGCGACGATGTCCAGCTCTCCCTGGTGACCGCGCCAGTTCGTGTCGAGCACCACCCAGCCGGCGTCCTGCAGGAAGCGAACGGCGACCTTCTCCCCGTACCGCCCGACCGCGTCTTTGGCGCGCACGTGACCACCTCCAGCGCCCACGATGGCCGATGGGGCGGTCCGCAGGCGCGCCACCACAACCCTTCGGTGGGTGGCGACGGGTGGCCGGGGCGTGTGGTCGGGTCGGCGGGCCCGAGCACCCGCGGCGGTTCGGCGGAGCGGCGTCCGCGCCGTCCGCTCAGCGGCGGAACGCTCCGCCGTCCGGAAGGTCGAGCTCGGGCTTCGCGAGCTCCTCGACGTTCACGTCCTTGAACGTCACCACGCGTACCGTCTTGACGAAACGCGCAGAGCGATAGACGTCCCAGACCCACGCATCGGCGAGGCTGACCTCGAAGTACACCTCGCCCGCTGCGGAACGCACCTGCAGGTCGACCTGGTTGGCCAGGTAGAACCGCCGCTCCGTCTCGACGACGTAGGCGAACAGCCCCACGACGTCTCGGTACTCGCGGTACAGCGCGAGCTCCATGTCGGTCTCGTAGTTCTCCAGGTCTTCCGCGCTCACCGGTCCATCATCGCCCATCCGGCCGCGCTGCGGCGCACACCGACCCGTGGCACGGCCGTGCGGACCGTCCCGTCACCGTGACGGGTCAGTGCGCGGGCGATTCGGTCCCCGGCAGCCGCCAGCTGCGTCGGTGCAGCGGGCTCGGCCCGAGCGCGAGCAGCGCGGCGACGTGCTCGGCCGAGCCGTAGCCCTTGTTCGACTCCCATCCGTACGCCGGGTGCGCGGACGCGAGCTCGACCATCAACGCATCGCGCTCGCACTTGGCGAGCACGCTCGCCGCCGCGACGGAGGCGCAGCGCTGGTCCGCCTTCACGAGCGTGCGGACGACCGGCGGAGCAGTCGACCGACTCTCGACGTCGTCCAGGAGGTCATCGAGAGGTGCCCTGCTGAGCCAGTCGTGAGAGCCGTCGAGGATCACCACGTCGACGGGTGCGACCCGCGACACGGCGTCGAGCGCGCGCCAACCGGCCAGGCGCAGCGCGCCGACGATCCCGCACCGGTCTACCTCGTCGGCGCTCGCGTGCCCGACGGCGCGGGCCACTCCCCACGTCGACAGTGCCGGCAGCAGAGCGGTGCGCGCACCCGGCGTGAGCAGCTTGGAGTCAGCGACGCCCGCCGGAGCCGAGCCCGTCGCGACGTCGACGACGACGAGTCCTACGCACACGGGTCCCGCGAGTGCGCCCCGGCCGACCTCGTCCATCCCGGCGACCCGGCGCGCCCCGGCGCGCAGCGCCTCGACCTCGACGCGCAGGTCGGGCGCGATCACACGGGACTGCCCCGAACGCGCGACCGCGGAGCGCGGAGCGCCGGTCACGGGTTGGGGACGGCCGCGAAGGTCGATGCCGGGTTGCGGAGCAGCCCGATGCGGTCCGCGGGCCACAGCTTCACAAAGGCGACACCGACGACGTTCGCCAGCGGGATCGACCCCCCTCCCGGCCGCCCCTGGTTGTAGCGCGAGTCCGCCGAGTGGAGGCGGTTGTCACCCTCGACCCAGAGGCTGTCTGGCGGCACGGTCGTCTGGAACGGCATGTCGGTGTTGACCGAGCCGGGCTTGAGGTACGGCTCGTCGATCCCGACGCCGTTGACCGTCACGCGGCCCTGCACGTCGCAGCACGCGACGGTGTCCCCGGCGACGCCGATCACCCGCTTGATCAGGTGTTCCCCGGAGTCCTGCGGGAGCAGCCCGACGAAGGTCAGCGCGTCGTTGACGCCCTGTTGCAGTGAGCTCGTCCGTGTCGCCGCAACCGGCGGAAGCCATCCACCGGGGTCCTTGAAGACGACGATGTCGCCCCGGTGGACCGCGAACGGACCCGGAGCGAGCTTGGTCACCAGGACCCGGTCGCCGATCTGGAGCGTGTCCTCCATCGAGCCGCTCGGGATGAAGAACGCCTGGACGAGGAACGTCTTGACGAGCCACGACAGGACCAGGGCGCTGACCAGGATCACCAGGCTCTCGCGGAGCCATGCCATGAACGGGCTGCGTCGAGGGGACTCGGTCCGGGGCAGGAGCTGCTCATCGGCCCCGGGCTGGTCGCTCACCCCGACACTGTGCCACCCGATCCTGGGAGGGACCTAACGGGCGCGCCCGGAGGACGAGCGCCCCCGGGATCTTCGCCGCCGGCGAGGGGCGGTGACCGTCTCCGGTCACCGCCCCTCGCCGTCGCAGAACGTGCCGGGGTCGAGAACCCTCGGCCTACTTCGCCGGGATGGTGGACCGCTTCTCCTTGATCTTCGCCTTCTTGCCGCGCAGCTTCCGGAGGTAGTACAGCTTCGCGCGACGCACGTCGCCGCGGGTGAGGACCTCGATCGACTCGAGGCTCGGGGAGTGGACCGGGAAGGTGCGCTCGACGCCCACGCCGAAGCTGACCTTGCGCACCGTGAACGTCTCGCGCACCCCGTCGCCGGCCCGCGAGATGACGACACCCTGGAAGAGCTGGACGCGAGAGCGGTTGCCCTCGACGACCTTGACGTTCACCTTGAGCGTGTCACCGGGTCGGAAGTCCGGGATGTCCGTGCGCAGCGAAGCTGCATCGACGTCATCGAGAATGTGCATGTCGGTCGCTTTCCCGTCCTGCCCCAGGTCAGTCACGTTGTCGACGGGCACGCACGACGGCGGCCCGATGGCTGGTGTCTCGCGGCGGCGCCTGGATCTCATCCGGTCGAAGCCGTCCCCCCTGAGGCAGGGACGCGACCGGCGCACACCGACCTCCGAGTGTGCCACACCGGACGAGTCCCCGTCATGTCGGCCCGCGCTGCCCCATGCCGTCGCACGCCGTCGCACGCCCGCAGCTGTCCCACGCTGTCGCACGCACGCACGCCCGCACGCGCCGGCGACCCGACTGGCCCCGTCGACCCGCCGACGACCCTCAGTCGACCACGCCCGGTCTGCGGAGACCGTCCGGGCCCGTGGTCCACCCCCACGAGGAGAGGAGATCGCGGTCCTGAGCATCGAACGCGCCGGTACCCGCACGCTCGAGGATCTCGGGACGACGCGCGGCCGTCCGACGAAGCGCCTCGTCGCGCCGCCACCGCTCGATCCGGGCGTGGTGCCCGGAGAGCAGCACCTCGGGGACGTCCAGGCCGCGCCACGTCGGCGGCTTGGTGTAGACGCCGTACTCGAGGAGCCCGGACGACCCGTGCGACTCCTCGTCGAGCGAGCGGGGGTTCCCCACGACTCCGGGGAGCAGGCGCGCGACCGCCTCGATCAGCACGAGCGCGGCGACCTCCCCGCCGTTGAGGACGTAGTCCCCGAGCGAGAACTCGCTCACGCTGACGCTCTCGTGCTCGGCCGCGACGTGCCGGTAGTGCTCGGCGACGCGCGCGTCGATCCCCTCGTACCGCCCGCACGCGATGACGAGGTGGCTCTCACGGGCCAGGTCCTCCGCCGTCCGCTGGTCGAACGGGGTGCCCGACGGCGTCGGGATCAGCAGGTGCGCGCGCACAGCGTCCGGCTGCGCGGGAGCCGTCGTCCCGTCGGCCGTGCGCCCGAGGCCGAGCACCTCGTCGAGAGCGCTGCCCCAGACGTCCGGCCTCATGACCATGCCCGCCCCGCCGCCGAACGGGGTGTCGTCGACGGTGCGGTGCCGGTCGATGGTCCAGTCACGAAGATCGTGGACCCTGACGTCGAGAATGCCTGCCGACCGCGCCTTGCCGACCAACGAGAGGTCCAGCGGCGCGAGGTACTCGGGGAAGATCGTGAGGACGTCGACGCGCATGTCAGTCGCGGCCGTCGCGGCCGTCGCCGCCATCGCTCCCGTCGGCGCCATCGCTCCCGTCGGCGCGTGAGCCGCCGTGCGTCTCCGGAGACACCACGAGGTTCGCGACGTCGGACGCGAGCAGACCGCCCGGAGGATCCAGCACGACGCGTCCACCAGGCACGTCGACGACCGGCACGATCGCACGGACGAAGGGCACGAGGCTCCGCTCACCCGTCGACTCGCGGATCAGGAGAGCGTCGTGGGCCGGCAGGTGCTCGAGGGCCAGGACCGTGCCGATCACCCGACCGTCGACGTGCTCGGCACGAAGGCCGACCAGCTCGTGCGGGTACCAGGCGTCCTCCTCGTCCGAGGCATCCTCGTCGACGACCAGGCCGACGCCCCGCAGACCCTCGGCGGCGGTCCGGTCGGCCACCTCGGCGAAGGTCGCGAGCCAACGCCCCTGGTGGTCACGGGTGGTCGAGATCGTGAGAGGTCCGACGCCGGCGCGGTCCGTCCGGAGGACGGCACCGACGACCAGCCGTTCGGCCGGGGTGTCGGTGCGGATGTCGAGCGCGACCTCGCCCCGCAGCCCGTGCGCGCGGCCGATCTTCGCAACGGTCAGCTGCATGGTGGTGCCCTCCGGCTTCGACGTGCTCGTTCGGCGTCCGTCTGTGTGGACCGACCGAGGCCCGGTCCCCGCGCGGGGACCGGGCCTCGGTCGCATCGGTACAGCGGCGGCTCTGGTGCTCAGCGCCGGTCGACGTCCACGACGTCGACCCGCACCGAGCCGTCGGTCGAGAGCGCACCGACCACCGTGCGCAGCGCACGGGCGGTCCGTCCGTTCCGACCGATGACGCGCCCCAGGTCCTCGGGGTTGACCCGGACCTCGAGCAGCTCGCCGCGTCGGAGCGACTTCGCGTTGACCTGGACGTCGTCCGGGTGGTCCACGATGCCCCGCACGAGGTGCTCGAGCGCGTCGGCGAGCATCAGGCCAGCTCGTCCGCGGCCGGCTCCGCTGCGGGTGCCTCGACCGGTGCAGCCGACTTCTTCTCGGCGGCAGCGGCCTTGACCTTCTCGGCGGCGTCGGCAGCGGCCTGGATCGCCGCGGTCGCGTCGACCTTGTCACCCTTGACACGGAGCGTGCCCTCGGCACCCGGCAGGCCCTTGAACTTCTGCCAGTCACCGGTGATCTTGAGCAGCACCGCGACCTGCTCGGTCGGCTGCGCGCCGACGCCGAGCCAGTACTGCGCACGCTCGGAGGAGATCTCGATCAGAGACGGCTCCTCGGTGGGGTGGTACTTGCCGATCTCCTCGATGACGCGACCGTCACGCTTGGTGCGCGAGTCGGCGACGACGACGCGGTAGTACGGCGCCCGGATCTTGCCCAGACGCTTCAGACGAATCTTGGTGGCCACTGTGTGGTCTCTCCTGGTTTCTGCTGGTGCGGTCACAGCGACGTGACCCGTGGGGCAGGTCTGCCGGTGTGGCCTGAGGACACGGTCGCGTGCGGCTAGAGGGTCCGACGCACCGGGTACAGCGGGCTATTCTGCCAGATCCTCCGCGCGACGCCCACCACACCGGACACGCGCGCCGTCACTCGGCCGCCGATGCGCCCGCACGGACGGGCAAGTCCTCACCGACCGAGATACTTCTCGAGCCCCGGCGGCAGACCCAGGGACGCCGGATCGACGTCCGTCTTCCGGGGTGCAACCGCACCGAAGGCCGACCCTGCCGGCGCCTGCGGGGCCTGACCGGCGGCCCTGGCCGCGGCGTCACGCTCCTGCTGGGCACGCTTCGCCGGGTTGCCGGAGCGCCCCTTGACCTTGGTGCGAGGTTGCGGAGTCATGCGTCCCCGCGACTTCTTGCCCCCCATCCCTGGGAGGTTGCCCATCCCGGGAAGGCCAGGCGCCCCGCCGCCGCGCGCCATCTGCTTCATCATCTTCTGTGCCCCGGCGAACCGGTCCAGCAGCTGGTTGACGTCCGTCGTGGTCGTACCGGAGCCACGCGCGATGCGCGCGCGACGCGACCCGTTGATGATCTTGGGTGCCAGCCGCTCGGCGGGGGTCATCGAGCGGATGACCGCCTCGACCTTGTCCACCTCACGCTCGTCGAAGTTGTCGAGCGCCTCACGCATCTGTCCCATGCCCGGCAGCATCCCGAGCATCTTCTTCATCGAGCCCATGTTCCGCATGGCCTGCATCTGCTGCAGGAAGTCCTCGAGGGTGAAGTCCTCCCCCGCGGCGAGCTTGCCCGCCATCGCCTCGGCCTGCTCGGCGTCGAACGCCTTCTCGGCCTGCTCGATCAGCGTGAGGATGTCGCCCATGTCGAGGATGCGCGACGCCATCCGGTCGGGATGGAAGACCTCGAAGTCGGTCAGCTTCTCGCCGGTCGACGCGAACAGCACCGGCCGGCCGGTGACGGAGGCGACCGACAGTGCCGCACCGCCGCGCGCGTCGCCGTCCAGCTTCGAGAGCACGACCCCCGTGAAACCGACGCCATCCGCGAAGGCCTGGGCGGTCGTCACCGCGTCCTGACCGATCATGGCGTCGATCACGAAGAGGATCTCGTCCGGGTCGACGGCGTCACGGATGTCCGCCGCCTGCTGCATCATGTCGGTGTCGACGCCGAGCCGACCGGCCGTGTCGACGATCACCACGTCGTGCTGACGAGTCCGGGCGATCGCGACGCCCTCGCGAGCGACGGCCACCGGATCACCGGTCGGCTCCCCGTCGTCCTCGCCCTGGACCCCGGGGTGCGGGGCGAACACGGGGACTCCCGCCCGCTCGCCGACCACGGTCAGCTGGGTGACGGCATTCGGCCGCTGCAGGTCGGCCGCGACGAGGATCGGGGTGTGCCCCTGCTCGCGCAGGTGCAGCGCGAGCTTGCCGGCCAGAGTCGTCTTGCCCGCGCCCTGGAGTCCGGCCAGCAGGATGACCGTGGGGGGGTTCTTCGCCAGCGACAGCGGTCTGTTCTGACCGCCGAGGATCGCGACGAGCTCGTCGTTGACGATCTTGACGACCTGCTGGGCCGGGTTCAGCGCACCGGACACCTCCGCCGAGAGCGCGCGCTCGCGCACGCGCCCGGTGAACTCCCGGACCACCGGCACCGCGACGTCGGCGTCGAGCAGGGCGCGCCGGATCTCCCGGACCGTGGCGTCCACGTCGGCCTCGGACAGTCGTCCCTTGGTGCGGAGGTTCTTGAAGGTCGACGCAAGACGGTCGGACAGGGTCGCGAACACAGATCGTTCCTCACGGGTGGCCGAGCGGTCGGAGAGATCCCAGGGTACCGCCGAGCGCTCGGGCAGCCGGAGCGCGCGGCCGAGGTCACCGAGCGCCGAGCGCCCGCCGACCGCGAGCCGTCAGGTCGTCCACGAGTCGGGCGCGCCAGGAGCTCCAGGCCTGGCTGCCCGCCGCCGAGGCGTCGGCCTCGGTCAGAGCACGGAGCAGCTCCAGCATGTCCGCACGGTGGTCGACCGCATCGAGCAGCGCGTCGAGGGTCTCCGGGGCGTCCGGGTCCGCGGTGGTCGCGAGCTCGGCCAGGGTCAGGTGATGCCGGACGAGTCTCACGACGTCCGCGACCTCGGCGGGCGCGAGTCCCATCCGCGTCGCGATCGGGCCCGCCAGGCGTGCTCCCTCCTCCGAGTGCTCTGCCTCGCCGGGACGCTTGCCGATGTCGTGCAGCAGCGCCGCGATGAGCAGCACGTCGGGCTGGGCGATGCCCCTCTTGAGCTGCGCGGCCCGCGCCACGGTCTCGATCAGGTGCCGGTCGATGGTGTGCCGGTGGATCGGCGACCGCTGCGGCCGGTTCCGCACCGCGGACCACTCCGGGATCCACCCGGTCACCACCCCGGCCAGGTCCAACGCCTCCCAGACCGGGATCTGCGCGGTCCCGCTGCCGAGAAGGGTCAGCAGATAGGTCTTCGCGGCGCGCGGCCACGGGTCGCCGAGCGGCGGGGTGCTCGCGAGGCTGGCCATCATCACCGGCGACAGCGGCAGACCGGTCCGCACCGAGGTGGCGGCGGCCCGGAGCGACAGCAACGGGTCCTGGGTGGGCTGGGCGTCGATCGCGAGCACGATCTCACCCGCGTGCTCGACGAGACCGTCCGCCACCGCGCGCAGCCGAGGAGCGCCGCGCCGCCCGCGGATCAGTACCGGACGGCGCGACGTCAGCGGCTGCTGGAGCGCCTGGCGGGCGTTGCGGACCGTGACGTCGAGTGCGTAGGAGACCACCCGCCCGGACTCGGCGAGGCTCGCGAGCAGGTCGTCACGGTCGCCGTACCCGCACAGCGCGGCGACCTCCTCCTGGTCGGCCTGCAGCAGGCGGTTGGTGGACCGGCGGGTGACGACCTGGAGCGCGTCGCGCACGTCGAGCAGATGCGTGTAGGCGAGATCGACGGCGCCGTGCGGCCGGTCCGTCAGCCAGGTCGCCGCGAGCGCGAACAGCACGATCGCGTCGCGGATCCCACCACGCGCCTCCTTGAGGTCGGGCTCGATCAGGTAGGCGAGCTCGCCCTGGCGATCGGCGCGCTCGCGGGCCGAGCCGAGGAGCTCCGGGAGGCGACGGCGGGCCGCGCCGCGCCAGTCGGTGAGCAGCGCGGTGCTCGCCCGGTGGACGACGGCGACGTCACCGGCGAGGTGCCGCAGGTCGAGAAGCCCGACGGCTGCCGGGAGGTCCTTGGACGCCACCTGACGACACTGCGCCAATGACCGGACCGAGTGGTCGAGGTCGAGACCCGCATCCCAGATCGGGTACCAGAGCCGCTCGGCGAGCTCGGTCACGACCTGCGGCGGGTGCGAGCGGCCGTCGTGGACGAGCAGCAGGTCGAGATCGCTCAACGGGCTGGGATCGCCGCGACCGACGCTCCCGACCGCCGCGAGGGCGATGCCCTCGTCCGCATCCAGGCCATCGGTGGCCCGCGACCACAGGTCGCTCAACCGCGCCGCGACGAGCTCGACGAGCGCCGCGCGCCGAAGGCTCCCGTCCTGGATCGCGCCGGTCGCCAACGGTCCGGTCAGTCGGGTCGCGAGGTCGAGCCGCTCAGCCTTGAGGTCCCGCACCCCGTGGACGGGGAGCGGGACCTCAGAGGCTTCACCGCCGACCGCGCCCCCTGCGGGCGGTCGTTGAGTGGTCATCGGACTACAGCGCGCCCGGACCGCGCTCGCCGGTGCGGACCCGGATGACGTCGTCGACGGGGGTGATCCACACCTTGCCGTCACCGATCTTCCCGGTCTGCGCCGCCTTGACGAGGGCATCGGTGACCGCCGGCGCGTCCGCGTCGTCCACCAAGGCCTCGATCCGCACCTTGGGAACCAGGTCGACCGTGTACTCCGCCCCGCGGTAGACCTCGGTGTGACCGCGCTGACGACCGTAGCCGCTCGCCTCGCTCACGGTCATGCCGCGGACACCTGCGGCCTCGAGCGCGGACTTCACGTCGTCCAGACGATGCGGCTGGATCACTCCGGTGACGAGCTTCATGCCTTCACCTCCGTGTTGAGGCGCATTGCGCCGATGGACTCGTAGGCGGTCTCACCGTGGACTGCCAGGTCGATCCCGCCGACCTCGGCCTCCTCGCTCAGTCGAAGACCGCCGACCTGCTTGATGATGTACCCGATCACGTAGGTGAGCACGAACGAGAACACCACGGCGAACGCCGCGACGACGATCTGCGCCAGCAGCTGCGTGATGCCGCCACCGTAGAACAGGCCGTCCTTCGCCCCGGTCGGGTACCAGGCACCCTGGTGGTGGGTCGCGAAGAACCCGATCAGCACCGTGCCGGTGATGCCGCCGACGAGGTGGACGCCCACGACGTCCAGCGCGTCGTCGAAGCCGTACTTGAACTTCAGCCCGATGGCCAGCGCGCACACGACACCGGCGATGCCACCGATCGCGATCGCACCGAACGAGTCGACGGCGGCGGCCGCAGGCGTGATGGCCACGAGGCCGGCGACGACGCCCGACGCGGCACCGAGGGACGTCGCCCGCCCGTCACGGACCTTCTCCGTGAGCAGCCAGGTGAGCATCGCGACGGCGGTCGCCACGAACGTGTTGATCCAGGCACGGGCGGCGGTACCGTCCGCCGCACCCTCGGACCCGGCGTTGAACCCGAACCAGCCGACCCAGAGCAGTGCCGCACCGAGCATCACGTACGGCAGGTTGTGCGGCCGGAACGGCCCACCCGGCCAGCCCTTGCGCTTGCCGAGCAGCAGCACCAGGGCGAGACCCGCCGCACCGGCGTCGATGTGGACGACCGTTCCGCCGGCGAAGTCGATCGGTGCCGACAGCCACGAGGCGACCGGGCCGGACGGGCTGAGGAACCCACCGCCCCACACCATGTGGGCGAGCGGGAAGTACACCGCGGTCGCCCAGATGATCGAGAACGCGATCCAGCTGCTGAACTTGATCCGGTCGGCGATCGCACCGGTGATCAGCGCCACGGTGATCACGGCGAACGTCGACTGGAAGGCGACCCCGACGAGTGCCGGGACGCCGACCGCCGCGCCCAGCCCCTTGTCGTCCGTCAGGTTGACCAACCCGAAGTACTGGAACGGGTTGGCGAAGAACTGGTTGATGCCGGTCGTCGCGCTGCCGAACGACTCCGAGTAGCCGTACAGGATCCAGATGAATCCCACCGTGCCGGCCGCGATGAAGTTCATCATCAGCATGTTCAGGACCGACTTGCTCCGGACCATGCCGCCGTAGAAGAACGCCAGCGCGGGCACCGTCATCATGAGGACGATCACCGCAGAGGTCATCATCCACGCGGTGTTACCGGTGTCCAGCTTGAACGCGTCTCCGGCTATCAAGGTGAAGGTCATTACCCGTCTCTCCACTCCCCGACCGGGCGGCCGGACGGGTCAACTGTCGGGGAGACGGGTTTCGGGACCACACCCGCCGCGTTACGGCCGGGTGACAAGCCACCGGCGCGTGTAAACGTTGTGTTTCGCTCGCGCGCTCGCCCGGACGGCGACCGGTGCCTCAGACGGGAAGGCCAGGCGCTTCGGAGCCGCGCGACACCGTCAGGACTGCAGCAGTCCGTCCACGAACGCGTCGGGGTCGAACGGCGCCAGGTCGTCGGGTCCTTCGCCGAGCCCGACGAGCTTGACCGGGACACCCAGCTCGCGCTGCACCGCGACGACGATCCCGCCCTTCGCGGTGCCGTCGAGCTTCGTGAGGACGATGCCGGTGACGCCCGCGACCTCGGAGAACACGCGGGCCTGGTTCAACCCGTTCTGGCCGGTCGTCGCGTCGAGCACCAGCAGCACCTCGGTGAGCGGAGCCTCGCGCGTGATGACGCGGGTGATCTTGCCGAGCTCGTCCATCAGGCCGGCCTTGTTCTGCAGTCGGCCCGCCGTGTCCACCAGCACGACGTCCCGCCGGTCCCGCACCCCCGCGCGAACCGCGTCGAACGCCACCGCGGCCGGGTCCCCGCCGTCCTTCTCGGCGCGCACCGTCGGCACGCCCACCCGAGCTCCCCAGGTCTCCAGCTGGTCGGCGGCGGCCGCGCGGAACGTGTCCGCCGCGCCGAGGACGACCGACCGACCGTCCGCCACGAGGACACGTGCAAGCTTGCCGACGGTCGTCGTCTTCCCCGTCCCGTTCACCCCGACGACCAGGACGACCGCCGGGCGGTACGCACCGTCGTCCGACACGGACGACGTCGTGCCGAGGGAGCGGTCGAGCGACGGGTCGACGAGGGCGAGCAACGCCTCCCGGAGCATCGCGCGCACCGCTGCCGGGTCCTTGACACCCTGGACGCGCACGCTCGTCCGCAGCCGGTCGATCAGCTCCGCAGACGGACCGGCTCCGACGTCGGCCAGCAGCAGCGTCTCTTCGAGCTCGTCCCAGTCGTCCTCGGAGAGGTGGTCGCGCGAGAGCACTGCGAGAAGTCGGGCGCCGAGCGGTGACCCGGAGCGGGCGAGCCGGCCACGCAGTCGTGAGAGCCGACCGGACGTCGGAGCGGGGACCTCGAGCTCCGGGGCGACCTCGGCGGGTGCCGCGACAGCACCGGCAGCGATCGCTGCACCCGCGGTCGGAGTCCCCGTCGCGTCCCGGGTCTCCTCGGCCGGTGCGACCGGGCCCTCCGGCGCGCTCGGCCGCGGTGCAGGAGCCGCCTTCCGACCCGGGCGACGGCGACGCGCGAGGACGCCGATCGTCGCGCCGACGACGGCGAGGGTCGGGATCCCGATCTCGAGGATGGTCGTGAGAGTCTCGTTCACGACGTCAGTCTCTCAGGACTTGGCGGTGCGCTCTCCGGTGCGGCGAGCGAGTGGGCCGCAGAGCTGGTGCGCCGCAGCGGTCAGTGCCGTGCGAGACCGTGCAGGCCCTTGACCGCGCGGTCACGGGCACGCGCCAGAGTCTCGGTGATGTCGTCGACGTGCAGGTAGCCGTCGGCCTCCTCCGCGCTCTCCCGAAGAAGTGCCGCCAGCGACAGGTCGACGGGTTCCGGCTCGTCGTCCGGCTCGTCGTCCAGCTCGACGTCGTCGGCGGGCTGACGCCCCCAGCGGGCCGCGAGGCTGATACGCAGGTCGCGGACGCCGTTGCGCAGGTCGCGGATGAAGTCCCTGATCGCCACCGTGTCACCCGACGCCGACCCTGCGACGACGAGGACGCCGAAAGCGACGACCAGGGCGACGAGACTCAGAACGAGGTAGGTGGCCATGCCCCCAGTATCCGGCGGGCGACCCGACCGGTCCCTCCCCCGTGCGGCACCAGCCATGGATGTGCACACAACGTTCACACCCGCGCGCCGGATCGAGCGCGACGAGGGTCAGCGGTCCGCCGGGACCGGCTCGTCCTCGCGCATCCGCTGGCTGATCACCGTCGTCACCCCGTCGCCGCGCATCGTGACGCCGTACAGCGCGTCGGCGATCTCCATCGTGCGCTTCTGATGGGTGACCACGATGAGCTGGGAGTCCTCCTGGAGCTCACGGAACAGGACGAGCAGTCTCCCGAGGTTGGCGTCGTCGAGAGCGGCCTCGACCTCGTCCATCACGTAGAACGGGCTCGGACGCGCCTTGAAGATCGCCACCAGGATGGCGACGGCGGTCAGCGACCGCTCTCCGCCGGAGAGCAGCGAGAGCCGCTTGACCTTCTTCCCGGCGGGTCGTGCCTCGACCTCGATCCCGGTCGTGAGCAGGTCATCGGGATCGGTGAGGACGAGCCGTCCCTCACCACCGGGGAACAACCGCGGGAACACCAGGTCGAACTGCGCGGCGGTGTCGCGGAACGCCTCGGCGAACACCTGCTCGACCCTCTCGTCGATCTCACGAACGATCTCGAGGAGGTCCGCGCGCGACTTCTTGAGGTCCGCGAGCTGCTCGGTGAGGAACCGATGGCGCTCTTCGAGAGCAGCGAACTCCTCGAGCGCGAGCGGGTTGACCCGACCGAGCAGAGCCAGCGCGCGCTCAGCCGCCCGAAGTCGCTTCTCCTGCTCCGCGCGGACGTACGGCACCTCCTGGGCCGCGCCGTCCTCGTCACCGCCGGCCGGTCCGCCGGCATCCGTACCGGTGCCTGTCGCGACCACGGGGACCCCGCGATGCGGTCCGTACTCCTCCACGAGGGACCCGGGCTCCAGGCCCAGCTCCTCGATGCAGCGGGCCTCGAGCTGCTCGATCCGCAGCCGCTGCTGCGCCCGTGCCACCTCGTCCCGGTGCGCGACGTCGGTGAGCTCGGCGAGTGCCGCCGACCGCGAGTCGACCTCGACGCGGAGGGCACCCAGGGCCTGGTCGCGTTCGACCCGGTCCGCCTCCGCGGCCGCACGCACCTCGCCGGCCAGCGCGAGGGACTGCTCGACGTGCGCCAGGGTGGCCGCAGCGCCGGCCCGGACGGCCTCGGCCAGGTGCGCCTGGCGCGCGCGGACCCGCTCACGTTCGGCCGCGCGCTCCTGCGCCACACGCTCGGCGCGCGCGGCCCGCTCGAGCGACTCGGCCCGACCTGCGAGTGCGCGGGCGCGCTCCTCGCTCGTTCGGAGGGTGAGCCGGGCCTCGGTCTCCCGCGCGCGCGCCGTCGTCGCCACCACGGCCACGGCGTCACGCCGAGTCGTGCCCTCGGCGATCGCGTGCTCCGCCTCCTCCGGTTCGGCCTCGGCGGCCGTGAGCCGTTCCGACAGCGCGACGAGCTCGGCCTCGTCGGCGGTGAGCGACGCCAGCGCCGCATCGAGGGAGGTCTGGACGCGCGCGGCCTCGGCGTGCGCCGAGCGTGCCACCGCGCCGAGCTGGCCGAGCTGCTCCGCGACCGCGGCGAGCGCGGCGTCGGACTGGTTCAGTCGGTCGAGCGTGTCCTCGTACCTCGCGCGGGCCTCGGCGGCGAGCTCCGCGGCGGTCGCCAGCTCGAAACGCGTGCGCTCCGCACGGGCCACCGCATCCGCCGCACCGGCGCGAGCCGACTCGAGCGCCGCCTGCAGGTGCAGGGCGCTCGGGGCGGTGGCCGATCCGCCCGAGGCGTGGTGGACCGAGAGCAGGTCGCCGGAGCGCGTCACGACCACGAGCTCCGGACGGGCGGATACCAGCGCACGCGCCTCGGTGAGATCGTCCACCACGACGACCTGCGCGAGCAGAGCGGCCACAGGCAGCCGGATGCCCACCGGAGCCTGCACCAGGTCGGGCGCCCACCTGGCGGTCGGCGGAAGTCCTGCGGGACGATCGGGTTCCTCGGCACCGACGTCGCCGGGTCCGCCCACGAGGAGCGCGGCACGCCCGACGTCATCGGTCCGCATCCATCGGATCGCGTCGACCGCGGCATCGACCGACTCCATCGCGACCGCGTCCGCGAGCGAACCGAGAGCAGCGACGATCGCGTCCTCGTTCCCCGGTGCCACGGCGAGCAGCGCGGCCACCGAGCCGATCGTGCCGACGACCTCGTCGGCGGCGAGCAGGGCGCCCGCGCCGTCCTTGCGCGTGAGGCTCAGCTCGAGGGTCTCGATCCGCGAGCTCAGCGCATCGCGCTCGCGTTCCGCCGCCGCCAAGGTCTCGCGCAGCTCGGCGAGCCGGGTCGTGGTCTGCTCCACGGCGTCGGCCGCCTCCTCGTGCTCGGCGTCCAGACCCTCCTCGCCCTGCTCCACGCCCGCGACCTGTCCCTCGAGGGCGGCGAACTGGGTCGTCGCCTCGATGCCGCGCCTCTCGGCCTCCGCGAGCGTGCCGTGCAACCGGTCCACCTCGTTCTGGGTGGCCTCGAGCCGGCTTCGCCGCGCCGCGACCTGGCCGGCCAGGCGCGCGACACCCTCGCGACGGTCGGCGGCCCCCCGCAGCAGGGTCGCGAGCTCACGTTCCGCGGCCGCTGCGTCGTCCTCCGCCTGCTGACGGTGCGCGACCGCGGCCTCGAGGGCGACCCGCGCCATCTCCACCTCGGCAGCGAGCTCGGCCTCGGCGGCGCGCACCCGCTCCGCCTGGGCGTCGAGGTCACGCGGGTCCCCCGTCCGCTCGGGTGCCGATGCCGAGCTCCCGAGCAGACGCAGTCGCTCCGAGGCGAGCGTGTGCGTGCCGCGCAGGCGTTCGCGCACCGACGAGAGCCGGTACCAGACCTCGCTCGCCTCGCTCGCCGCGGGCGCTGCGGCCGCGGCCGCCTGCTCCATGCGCGCGAGCCGGTCTCGAGCCGCGGCGAGTTCGTGCTCGACCTCTGCCCGGCGGGCGAGCACGGCGGTCTCGTCGGCGATCTCCTGCTCGAGGGTCGCGGTGAGCTGCGCCAGGTCGTCCGCGAGGAGCCGTGCGCGCGCGTCGCGCAGATCGGTCTGGACCTGCTGGGCCTTGCGCGCCACCTCGGCCTGCCGGCCGAGAGGGCCGAGCTGACGCCGGATCTCGCCCGTGAGGTCGCCGAGCCGGGTCAGGTTGGCCTGCATCGCCTCGAGCTTGCGGAGCGCCTTCTCCTTGCGCTTGCGGTGCTTGAGGACCCCGGCGGCCTCCTCGATGAACCCGCGCCGCTCCTCGGGCGTCGCCCGGAGCACCGCATCGAGCTGACCCTGCCCGACGATCACGTGCATCTCTCGGCCGAGACCCGAGTCGGAGAGCAGGTCCTGGATGTCGAGCAGGCGGCACGACGCGCCGTTGATCGCGTACTCGGAGCCGCCGCTCCGGAAGAGCGTCCGCGAGATCGTGACCTCGGTGTACTCGATCGGGAGAGCGCCATCGGTGTTGTCGATGGTCAGGGCGACCTCGGCCCGACCCAGCGGGGGTCGGCCGGCGGTCCCGGCGAAGATGACGTCCTCCATCTTGCCGCCGCGCAGCGACTTCGCTCCCTGCTCCCCCATCACCCAGGCGAGCGCGTCGACGACGTTGGACTTGCCGGACCCGTTCGGGCCGACGACGCAGGTCACGCCCGGCTCGAAGTGCAACGTCGTCGCCGAGGCGAACGACTTGAACCCGCGCAGGGTGAGCGTCTTGAGGTGCACGAGGGGAAGCCTAGGAGGTTCGCACCGTGATCACACGCACGTCGGGTGCCGGTTCGCGCGCGGTCTCCGCGTCCGCTCGGTCAGAGCGACGGGAACCAGAGCGCGATCTCGCGGCGTGCGGACTCCGGGGAGTCCGAGCCGTGCACCAGGTTCTGCTGCACCGCGAGCCCCCAGTCCCGACCGAGATCCCCCCGGATCGTACCGGGGCCGGCGGACGTCGGGTCGGTCGTGCCCGCGAGGGACCGGAAGCCCTCGATCACCCGCTCGCCCTCGGCGACCACCGCCAGGATCGGGCCCGACTCCATGAACTCGACGAGTGGCGCGTAGAACGGCTTGCCCCGGTGCTCGGCGTAGTGGGCGGCGAGAAGCGCCTCGTCGGCCGTCCGCAGCTCGACAGCGACCAGGGTGTAGCCCTTCGCCTCGACGCGTCGCAGGATCTCGCCCGACAACCCGCGACGGACACCGTCGGGCTTGACGAGGACGAGGGTTCGTTCGGTGTGAGGCGCGCCGGTCACGTCGGTCATGGCGGAAACCCTAGCGGTCCAGGTCGTGCCCGTTCGCGTGTCGCTCACGCACTGACCTGACCCGGGTGCGCGGCGTCCCACGCCGCCCTCTCCCTGTCGATCCGGCCACCGAGACGGAGCGCCACGACCCAGAGGACCGCGAACACCCCTCCGATGACGATCATCGCCGTGACCACCAGACCGCTCGCGAGCACGACGACCTGCGCCACGCTCCCGGCGACGTAGCTGCCAGGCCGGCCCATCAGACCGGACAGGATCAAGAGCGTCACCGTGAGGACACCGCCCGTCGTCCAGATCGTCGACGAGGGAGCGACCCTGAGCCCGAAGGCGACCAACGTGCCGAAGACCACCACGAATGCTTCGAGAACGAGGATCGTCTGGGTGAACTGCACCGTGGCTGCTCGTTTGCGGACCACCCGGACCTCGGGTCGGTCGGCATCGACCCGGCTGTCGGCCGTACCGTCGGCAGGGGGAGTCGTCATGGCGTCAGGGTAGTCGCCGACGAGCGGCCGACCGCAGCAGGTACGGCGAGGTCAGGCCTCGCCGAACCCTCCCTCGACCGCACGCGCGACGGCATCCAGGGCCGCCGACGCGTCCGGCCCGTCGGCGTGCACGACGAGCCGCTGACCCCCGGTCGCGCCGAGCTTCATGAGCTCCAGCACGCTCGCCGCGTCGACGCCGTTGACGGTCACGGTCGCGTCGAAGCCGCCGACCGTCCGCGCGAGCTCGGCGGCCGGCCGCGCGTGCAAGCCCAACGGGTTCCGGAGCGTGAGCTCGCGCGCGACCCGAGCGGCCGGCACGTCGTCGTCGACCGGGCCGGCCTCGATGGACCCCGCCCCCGGCTCCGACGTGGCACCCGCGAACGACGTGGCACCCGCAAACAGTGCCCCGGCACCCTCGGCCGCCGCGCGAACCGCCTCGAGGCCCGCTCCGCCGTACGCCGCGACCGCAGCCGCGACGGCACCTTCGACGAAGGGAGCGTCCGCAAGACGCACCCGCGCCACCACGTCCTCGTCCGCGAGATCGAGGACGGCCTCCGTCGTCAGCACCGCCGACCCGAGGTCGGTCAGCACCACCGCGGCGCGGCCGCCGCCGGTCGCCTCCACGAGCGACTCGGAGATCCGGTCGAAGCTCGTCCCGAGTCCGTCGGGGGTCCCGCCGGCGGGCAGGATCAGGACGCCGGGCGCCATCTGCGCCGCGAGCTCGGCCGCCCCGTGCGCGAGCTCCTGCGAGTGCGAGACCAGAACCAGGGCGACCGATGCCGGTGCGCTCACCCGGCCACCCGGGTGGCCGTGTCCGCAGCGGCACGGATCACCAGAGCGCTCGACGTGGCGCCCGGGTCGATGTGGCCGATGCTGCGCTCACCGAGGTAGCTCGCCCGACCCTTGGTCGCGAGCAGGTCCTTCGTGTCCTTCGCGCCCTGCTCGGC
>DATKTF010000216.1:0-2290 GCA_035531255.1 Cellulomonadaceae bacterium | reverse complement strand
GGCGAACATCGACAAGATGCGCGCCGGCGTCCCGCTGACCGACGACGACCGCTCGCCGTGGCTCGAGGCGATGCGGGACTGGCTCACGAACCAGGCAGAAGCCGGTCGCTCCACCGTCGTGACCTGCTCCGCGCTCAAGCGCGCCTACCGCGACGTGCTGCGTGGCGCGGTCGGACGTGTGCGGTTCGTCCACCTCGCCGCTCCCGCCGACGTCATCGGCGATCGGCTCGGGCACCGCAGCGGTCACTTCATGCCCGTCTCGTTGCTCCCGTCGCAGTTCGAGACCCTGCAACCCCTGCTGTCGACCGAGGACGGGGTCACGGTCGACGCCGAGGGGTCACCCGAGACCGTCACCGACGCCGCCCTCGCCGCTCTGGGCCTGCACGCCGGCCCCGCCACGACCGCCGGTCCGTGACCGCACCAGCACCAGCACCAGCACCAGCACCAGCACCAGCACCAGCACCAGCACCAGCACCAGCACCAGCACCACACCGTCCACCACGACAGGAGCAATGATGCCCACCCTGCCCTTCCTCCACTCCGTCCACTCGCTTCACTCCGGTGCAGCGACCGCCGTCGCCGCCGCCGCACGTCCGACGAACGCCGGTGACACCCAGCTCGTCATCGCGGCCCTCGTCGGGATCGCCGCGATCGTCATCCTGATCGTCTGGCTCAAGCTGCACCCCTTCCTGTCTCTCACGATCGGGGCCGCGCTCCTCGCCGTCGTGGCCGGCATCCCCTACACGAACGCCTTCACGAGCTTCGCGAACGGCCTCGGCTCGACGGTCGGGAGCGTCGGCATCCTGATCGCGCTCGGCGCGATCATCGGCAAGATGCTGATCGACAGCGGTGGCGCCGACGAGATCGTCGACACGATCCTCAAGCGGACGTCGGCGAACCGACTCCCGTGGGCGATGGCCCTGATCGCGTTCGTCGTCGCGATCCCGCTGTTCTTCGAGATCGGGCTCGTCCTCCTGATCCCCGTCATCATGCTCGTGGCGCGTCGGGCGAAGGTGTCGATGATCCTCGTCGGGATCCCCGCGCTCGCCGGGCTCTCAGCCCTGCACGGCTTGATCCCGCCGCACCCCGGACCCCTGATCGCGATCAGCGCGCTCGGCGCGAACCTGGGCCTGACGCTCGGTCTCGGCCTGCTCGTCGCGATCCCCACCGTCGCGATCAGCGGCCCGTTGCTCGCCAAGCCGATGGCGCGGTGGGTCCAGCTCGCCCCTCCCACGTCGATCCTCGGCGAGTCGCCGAAGGACGAGAACGCCCCCCGGCCGCGGTTCGCCGTCGCTCTCGGCGTCGTCCTCCTTCCGGTCGTGCTGATGCTCATGAGCACCGTCATCACGGCGACCGGGAACCAGAAGAGCGCGCTGGGCAAGGCGCTCGTCTTCGTCGGGACCCCGCTCGAGGCCCTGCTCATCACGACGCTCGTCGCGCTCGTCGCGTTCGGCACCGCTCTCGGCAGGACCCGCTCGACCGTCAGCTCGCTCGTCGACTCCTCGTTCGCCCCGATCGCCGGCATCCTGCTGATCGTCGGTGCGGGTGGCGGGTTCAAGCAGACGCTCGTCGACTCGGGCGTCGGCGACGTCGTCGCCCGCTCGCTCCAGCACACGTCGATCTCGCCCCTGATCGCCGGCTGGCTCGTCGCGGTGCTCATCCGGCTCGCGACCGGGTCCGCCACGGTCGCAACGATCACCGCGTCAGGCATCGTCGCCCCGCTGGCCGCCGGGCTCAGCCCGACGCACACGGCACTGCTCGTGCTCGCCGTCGGAGCCGGCTCGGTGTTCCTCAGCCACGTGAACGACGCCGGGTTCTGGATGGTCAAGGAGTACTTCAAGATGAGCGTCGGCCAGACCTTCAAGACCTGGTCGTTGATGGAGACGGTGCTGTCGGTGACGGCGCTCGGCTCGATCATGCTGCTCAGCCTGGTGATCTAGCCGGGTCATCCAGCAGGGTCCCACCCCGCGGCAGCCCCATCGGCTTCACCCGGGACCGCACGACCGTCGTGACCCGCAGCCCGACTCAGGGCTGCGGGTCACGCGCGTCGTAGGCCAGGAACCGCGGCTGCCGACGCATCAGCACCGCGACCGCACCCACGCACACGACCCCTCCGACGACCGCCGCGACGCCCTCGCCCCTCCAGGTCGCCCCGGCGCCGCCGAGGAGGTCGCCGAGTCGCGGACCGCCCGCGACGACCACCAGGAACACGCCCTGCAGCCGCCCGCGCATCGCATCCGGGGTGGCGCTCTGCAGGATCGTCGTGCGGAACACCGCGCTGACCGCGTCG
>DATKTF010000215.1:0-8505 GCA_035531255.1 Cellulomonadaceae bacterium | reverse complement strand
CGGAGCTGCGGGCTCGTGTCGGCTACCTGCCGGGCGAGCTCTCGATGCCGCCCGCGAAGACCGCCGGCGGCTACCTGCACTACCTGGCGGCCCTGCGGGGCGGCGCGGGGGCGGACCGAATCACGTCGCTCGCCGACCGCTTCTCCCTCGACCTGGACCGACGGATCCACGGGCTCTCCAAGGGCAACAAGCAGAAGGTGGGCGTCGTGCAGGCGTTCATGCACTCCCCCGAGCTGCTGATCCTCGACGAGCCGACGAGCGGCCTCGACCCGCTGCTGCAGCGCGAGTTCCTGGACCTGGTCGGCGAGGCGCACGACGCCGGCGCGACCGTGCTGATGTCGTCGCACGTGCTGAGCGAGGTCGAGGAGTCGGCCGGTCGGGTCGCGATCATCCGCGAGGGCGTCGTGGTGGACGTCGACGACGTCGCGGAGCTCCGCCGTCGCGCCGGTCAGCAGGTGCTGCTGCAGTTCGACGAACCGGCCGACGTCGCCTGGCTCTCGCAGGTGCCGGACCTGACCGACGTCGTCGCCGACGGGACCTCTCTGCACGTCCGGTTGCACGGCGAACCCGATGCCCTACTCAAGACCGCAGCCCGGCATCACGTCGTGCGGTGGCACGCCCAGGACCGCGAGCTCGAGGACCTCTTCCTCGACACGTACCGCGGTCGCTCGCTCAGCGCCGACGGAGGCCGCTGATGCGCGCCGCAGCGGGGACCGTGGCCCTCGGCGACCTGGACGACCACCGCCGGTCGCTCGCGATCTGGGCCGTCGCGGTCGCCGCCGTCAGCGCGATGTACACGTCGTTCTACCCGACGATCAACGCCGGCGACTGGGCGTCGATGCTCGACTCGATGCCGAAGGGGCTCATGACCGCGATGGGCTTCGACAGCATCGCCACCGCGGCGGGCTACGTCACGTCGACCGTCTACTCGCTGATCGGGCTGGCCCTCGTGCTCGTGCACGGCATCGCGCGCGGCTCCCAGCTGATCGCCGGCGACGAGGAGGCCGGCATCCTCGAGCTCGAGCTGACCGCACCCGTGACCAGGACGTCGACGTACGTCGAGCGGCTCGCGGCGCTGTGGCTCGACCTGCTGGCCGTCGTCGCAGCGGTCACGGTCACGATCCTCGTGCTCACGACGGCCCTCTCCCTCGACCTCTCGTGGGGGGCGGTGCTGGTCGCGAGCGCGCTGATGTGGGTCACCGGAGGGTTGTTCGCCACTCTCGCCCTGGCGGTCGGCGCGGCGACCGGTCGGCGCGGCACGGCTCTTGCCGTCGCCGCAGGGGTCGCGGTCGCGACGTACGTGCTGCGGGCGATCGGCAACCTCACCGGCGCGGCGTGGATGACGTCGGTGTCGCCGTTCGACTGGTACCTCGGGTCCGACCCGCTCGGCACCGGTGGCGTCAGCGGCGGCGGGATCGCGCTGCTGCTCGGCGTGACGGTGGCCTGTGCCGTCGCGGGGCTCGTCGGGCTGCGCAGGCGGGACCTGATGGTGTGAGGACGTGACCGACCACGATCGGCGGCCCTCCGGGTCCGCGCCTGCGCCGCCCGGACTCAGCGCGTGCTGAGGAGCTCGTCCACGAACCGGGCGGACCGCTCGCGCAGCCCTGCGACCCGCTGCTCCACGATCCGCTCCCGGACGGACTCGAGGTCCGTGCCCGCCTCCACGCTCGTCGGGGTGCAGCGCACGTTCTGCGAGCACAGGAACTCGGTGCAGATCGACGTGCCGATCGTGTCGCCACGCCGGCCCGACCCGGGGATCGCACGCGAACGCCCTGGAGGCGGAGGGGTGAGCGGGACCGGAGCTCACCGGCGGGTCGGGCGTCGGCGCTGTCCGTCGGCGGGGCGCCTGTCAGGTGGTCGGCTTGCGGGCTGCGAGCATCTCGATGATGCCGAGAGAGGTCCGCTCGTGCCGCTCCACCTCGAAGCCCAGCCCGCAGACGTGACGCAACGGTCGACGTCGGTAGTGCTCACCCTGGAGCGGGACGCTGACGACATCGACGAGCAGCTGGAGCACCCACACCGGCCAGACGGACGATCCGACGTGGTCGGCGAGGAGCAGGAGGCCGCCGGGTCGCAGCACGCGAGCCATCTCCGCGACGGCTCTCACGTCGTCACGGATCCCGCACAGCGCATACGTGCAGACCACGGTGTCGAAGTGCGCGTCCGGGAACGCCAGCTCCTGCGCGTCCCCGTGGTGGAGGTCGGCCGACCGACCGAGCGCGTCGGCTCGACGCCGGGCGACCGCAAGCATCGACGTGCTCCACTCGACCCCGGCGAGCCGGACGTCGTCGGGGTAGTATGCGAGGTTCCGCCCGGTGCCGACCGCCACCTCGAGCGTCGCGCCGACCGCTTGCCCGCACAGCCACGACCGGCTGGAGGCGAGGTGGCGGTTCTCGGTCCGTGCCATCGTGCTGTCGTAGGTCGCGGCCTGGTGGTCCCAGTTCCGGCGGCGCCGCGCATCGCGCCGCGAGGTCGCTGACATGGACGTATCGTCCTGTTCTTCGCGGACGTCGTCCACCCGGGGCGCGCCCGACGTCCGACGGGGCGCGCGGTGGACTACCTCCCCCAGTCGCCGAGAGCGCCCTCGAGCGCGCCGAGGGTCGCGTCGATCAGCGACCACCGGTCGTCCTCGGGGCAGCCGGTCGCGACCCAGTGCAGGCACGCGGCGTCGAGGAAACCGAAGAACCCCCAGAGGGCGTACTCGTGCCGCGCGCCCTGGTCGGGGAGCAGGAGGTCGCGCAGGCGGTCGACGTCGTCGCGTCGGGCGTCCCGGCGGATCCGCGCGGCAGGTTCGGGCTCGGCGCCGAGTGCGAGCAGGTGCGCCGCCCACGCCGCCGGCTGCTCGCGGACGTGGTCGAGGTAGACCAGGAGCGACGTGCGGACCCTGTCGCGGGCCGACACCCCGGCGGGCAGCGCCGCGAGAGCCTCCGCCTGCCGGGCGACGAGCCGGTCGATCGCCAGCCGCACGACCGTCGCGTACAGGTCCGCCTTGCCGTCGAAGTACCGGTAGACGAGCGCCTCGGACGCGCCCGCGGCAGCGGCGATCGTCGCGAGGGCGACCTCGTCGTACGCGTGCGCGGCGAAGGCGGTTGCCGCGGCCGCCGTGATCGCGTCACGGCGCTCCTCGGGGGCGAGGCGCTGCCTGGGCTGGCGATCGGTTCGCGACACCTTGTGGATCCTACGGCAACTGAAGTACGCTCACTAGTGTTAGTGAGCATGCCTCAATAGTGTCATCCGGACAGGGAGAGTGCCGTGGGCTGGATCGACCACTGCGTCTGGTGGCACGTGTACCCGCTCGGGTTCACCGGTGCACCCATTCGCGACCAGGACGCAGGCCCCGGCGGCGGTCTCGCGCGGATCGGCCGCTGGCTCGACTACGCGGTCGAGCTCGGGGTCTCTGGCCTGGCCCTCGGCCCGGTGTTCGCGTCGCAGACCCACGGGTACGACAGCATCGACCAGCTCCGGATCGACCCTCGGCTCGGCGGGATGGACGACCTCGACGATCTCGTCGTCGCCTGCAAGGCGCGTGGCCTGCGAGTGCTGCTCGACGGCGTCTTCAACCACGTCGGCTCCGAGCACCCGCTCGTCCGGAAGGCCCTGCGCGAGGGGCCCGACGGGCCGTACGCGTCGTTCTTCCGGATCGACTGGGACGCGCCCGGCGGTGTGCAGGTCGGCACCTTCGAGGGCCACGACTCTCTCGTCGCCCTGAACCACGAGAGCCCCCAGGTCGCCGACTACGTGACGTCGGTCATGGACTCCTGGCTCGACCGCGGCATCGACGGCTGGCGCCTGGACGCGGCCTACGCCGTGGCCCCGGAGTTCTGGGCGTCGGTGCTGCCCACGGTGCGCGGCCGACACCCGGATGCGTGGTTCGTCGGGGAGGTCATCCACGGTGACTACGCGGGGCTCGTGGCGGCATCCGGGATGGACTCGGTCACGCAGTACGAGCTCTGGAAGGCGATCTGGAGCAGCATCGTCGACCGCAACTTCTACGAGCTGGACTGGACCCTGTCCCGGCACAACGAGCTTCTCGACCGGTTCACGCCGATGACGTTCGTCGGGAACCACGACGTCAGCCGGATCGCCAGCACGGTCGGCGACGCCGGTGCGGTCCTCGCGCTCGTGATCCTCATGACGACCGGCGGGGTGCCGTCGATCTACTACGGCGACGAGCAGGCGTTCACGGGCGTGAAGGAGGACCGCCTCGGTGGCGACGACGCGGTCCGGCCGGCGTTCCCGGACGACCCGAGCCTGCTCTCCGACCAGGGCAGATGGATGTACCGGATCCACCAGGAGCTGATCGGGCTCCGTCGGCGTCATCCGTGGCTCGTGACCGCGCGCAGCACGACGGTCTCGCTGACCAACACGAGCTACGTCTACGAGGCGCGCGCCGCGCAGGGGGACGGGTGGCTGCGGGTCGAGCTGGACGTCGCCGACGGGCCGCGCGCACGCGTGCTGGACGGCGACGAGAGAGTCCACTTCGCCTTCGGCGGGTGACGGGCGGCGGCCACAGCGCCGTCATCAACCCACCCGATCGCCCAACGTTCCGGGGTGGCGATCCGTTCATACAGTGAGACGATCGGAACACAGGAGCGCAAGAGGGGAGCGCGCTGATGCCAGCGTGGAAAGGTCTCCTCGAGGAGCTGGTGCGAGACCGGCGCCCGGCGCTGATCGGGTACGCCGCGCTTCTTGCCGGTGACCGCGGTGAGGCCGAGGACCTGGTGCACGACGCCGTCGTGCGGACGTTCGGGCGACCGCGATCGTTCCCGAACGTCAATGCCGCCGACGCCTATGTCCGGCGCGCGATCGCCAGCGCCTTCATCTACCGCGTGCGGTCGAAGCGCAGCCGACTGGCTGCGTTGCCTCGCCTGGTTGCGGCAGCGAGTGTCCCGGAAGACGATGCTGCGGCCCGGTTGGATGTGCGCGCAGCGCTGCTCACGCTGCCGCGGCGCGAGCGGACCTGCGTGGTCATGCGCTTCTACGACGACCTGACGGTGGCCGATATCGCCGCGACTCTCGGGCTGAGCGACGGTGCCGTCAAGCGCTACCTGAGCGACGGCATCCACCACCTGAACGCGGAGCTGGGTACCACAGCCGACCCGAACGCCGGGGACCCCCCGACGGCAGTCGTCGACGTGATCGGAAAGGGACCGGGGCGATGAGCGACGAGCTGTCAGCGATCCTCCGGGCGGCCGCGCGCGACGAGGCGGCCGCGGCCGAAGGTGAGTTCCCGTACTCATCGGCCGTCCTGGGTCGGTACGTCGGTGACGTCCGGCGCCGCCGGGCGGCCGGCATGGCGACGCTCGCCGTTGCGGCCGTCACCGTGGGAGGCCTGGCCGCACTTGGGGTGGGCCAGCTGCTGCCGACCGGCCCGACCGTGGTGTCCCCGCTGCCGGCCGCGACCTCCACCGCGTCGCCCGAACCTTCCGTGACGCCCACTCCCACCGCCGAACCGTCCACGACGCCGGCTCCGTCCCCGACCCCGGACCCGTCTCCGAGCTCGACACCGACCACCCCGAGCCTTCCCACGACTGCACCCCCGCCTCCGAGCACGACCCCCACGGTTGCGGCGCCCGGTCCGGTCACCGGTGTGAAGGGAAGCACCGGCGGAGGCTCGGGGGAGACCATGGTCACCTGGGACCAGGGCGCCGATGCGACCGGCTACCGCGTGTACCGATCCGACTCGCCGGCTGGCCCCTTCGTCGTGGCCGCGACGTTCGACGTCGCCACCGGCAAGGTGACGATCGCGCCCGCTTTCATCAACGACTACGTCATCATCGGGTCCTACGGGGATATCGAACCCCAAGTCCTCTACTACGTCGACGCGATCGGCTACCTCGATCCCACCTACTACAGGGTCGCGGCATTCACCTCTGGCGGCGAGGGTCCGCTCTCACCGGTGGTGTGCGCCACTCCACCGGGCAGCCCGTTCACCTGCTGACGGCCAGCACCCGACCGGCGTCGACCCGGCCTGACGTGTTCGAGGGAGGGATTGGTCGGCAACCCCACGCTGGTCGCCCCCAGCCTCGCGCACCGAATCCCCTGCGCCGCTTCCCGCACTGCGCCACGATGGGTGCTGTGACGCTTCCGGGGGGCACGTCCGTCGACCTCACTTGTCCGCAGCACGCCGTTGGCCAGGTCACGCCCGACTACGCGAGCTGGACTCTGCGGGTGATTGCCGCGCTTCTGGACGCCGTGATCGCTGCAGGCCTGGCGTTCCTTGCCCCGGTCGGCATCGGCACGGAGTTCCCATTCCTGGGCGAGCCGGCGTCGTTCACCGGCGCCACCCCGACGGCCGAGTCATGGTTCCACAACCCCTGGGTCGTGACCGTCGTCGTGGTGACGTTGGTCATGCAGGCCTACCTCGGCGTCACCCCGGGCAAGCTGGTGACGGGGATCGCGGTGGTGAACGAGGCCGACGCGCGCCCCCTCGGACTGGTGCGGACGGTGCTGCGGTGGCTGGCCCACCTCGTCGACGGTCTGCTCTTCATCGGGTACCTCCGTCCCCTCTGGAACGCGCGCCGCAGGACCTTCGCCGACAGCATCGTCGGGAGCGTCGTCCTGGCCACCCGGAGGCCGCTGCCGCATCGCTGGCTCACGCGCCGGACCGCGCCGGACGTCGGGCCACCGGCCACGTGGGAGGCAGCGGCGACACCCACCTGGCGCCCGGCGGCGACGTGGCTCGCGGCGCTCACCTGCGGGCTGGGCGGTCTGTTCGGCTTCGGACCGTCCACGACGGAGTACCGCGCACCCGTCGATCTGCAGTGCGCGATGAGCACGTGGGACAGCGGACCCGCCGGGTTGACAGGCGCGACCCTGCACACCACGACGTCGACGGGCACGATCACACGCCTCGGCGTGACCCGTCGGATGGGCGAACCGCCTCAGGACGTCTCGGCCACCTGGACCTGGAGCGGGCACCCGTCGCCGAGTGACGCCGTCATGCTCCGTCTGGTCGTGACCGGAGCCGACGGGACGTCCACGACCCACGACTTCTCGTTCTCGGACACCTCGGCGAGCACCGCGACGATGGTGGTTCCCTCTGACGCGTTGCGGGGAGTCGGCGACGCCTGGTCGTGGACCGCATCGATCGTCGTGAACGACATGACGTCGACTCCGTGCACAGGCACCGTGACCGGCCTCTTCACCTGACGCGGGGATCCTGCCGACGTCCGGCCATCTCCCCGGGGCAGCAGTCACCACGGCTCCGCCCCCGCCGCGTCGACGAGCGTCCCCGTCGGCCCGTCGGCCCCGATGCGCGCCATCCGGATGATCGCCACCGCGCCCTGCTCGACGGTCTGCGTCCCGCGGTGCCCGTTCAGGTCCGTCGCCGTGTAGCCCGGGTCCACCGCGTTGATCCGGATCCCCGGGAAGGCGCGGGCGTACTGCAGGGTGAGCATGTTCACGGCGGCCTTCGACGAGCTGTAGGCCACGAGCGTGTACTGCGACGCGATGTTGCCGGGGTCGGTCGTCAGAGCGAACGACCCGAGCCCGCTGCTGACGTTCACGACGACGGGCGACTCGCTCGCCTCGAGCAGCGGCAGGAACGCGTGCATCATGCGCACGATGCCGAACACGTTCGTGTCGAAGGTCCGCACCACGTCGGCACCGGTGACCTCCCGTGGAACCTGCCCGCTACCAGCGATCCCTGCGTTGTTCACGAGCACGTCCAGGTGACCGACCTCGGAACGGACCGTGGCGGCGGCCGCGGCCACGGAGGCGTCGTCGGTGATGTCGATCAGCAGGGGTCGAGCGCCGATCGACGTGGCGGCGTCGTGCCCGCGCTGCGCGTCGCGCGCCCCGAGGTAGACGGTGTGGCCAGCCGCGAGCAGCTCGCGAGCGGTCTGCAGGCCCAGGCCCTTGTTGGCTCCGGTGATCAGTGTGGTGGTCATGGACCCAGCCTCGCCCCGGCCGGCCGGCACAGGCAGTGCCCGCCTCAGACCCTGGACCGGCAGTACCAGGATGCGTCGGACCTCGTCGCCGAGACGTCACGGATACTGGGGTGATGACCGAGCTCGGCCCCGCACTTCATCGGTGGCGCGACCGGATCATCCCGGCGATGGTCGGGCTGCCCGACGCGCAGCCTCGCCGCGCGGTGGGCCTCCGCCGCGAGGAGCTCGCCCAGCTCGCCGGGGTGTCCGTCGACTACCTCACGCGTCTGGAGCAAGGCCGCGCGACGCGCCCGTCGGCCCAGGTCGTGACGTCGCTGGCGCGGGCACTGCGCCTCTCGCCCCAGGAACGCGACCACTTCTTCCTGCTGGCGGGCCAGGCGCCGCCGGCTGCCGGGCTCGTCCCGACGCACCTCCCCGCGGGGGTCCAACGACTGCTCGACCGGCTGAGCGACACCCCCGTCAGCGTGTACGACGCCGCGTGGACCCAGCTCACGTGCAACCGGAGCTGGGCCGGGCTCCTCGGCGAGCCACCTGCCGGCACCGGCCGCGAGCGCAACGTCGTCTGGCGGCACTTCACGGGCGGGCCGAGCCGCGTGAACCACACCCCCGAGGG
>DATKTF010000214.1:0-4391 GCA_035531255.1 Cellulomonadaceae bacterium | reverse complement strand
ACCGAGGTCGGTGCCGTCCTTGATGTTCGCGCGGAAGATGTCGCCCGTCGAGATCGCCGGGATCCCGATTCGCTCGGCAAGCCGCAGCGCCTGCGTGCCCTTGCCGGCGCCGGGGGGCCCCAGCAGGACCAGACGTGCACTCATCGCAAGAACCCTTCGTAGTGACGCTGCTGGAGCTGCGACTCGATCTGCTTGACGGTCTCGAGACCGACGCCCACGACGATGATGATCGACGTGCCCCCGAACGGGATGTTGGTCGTGATGCCGAGAGCGATGAACAGGATCGTCGGGAGGAGCGCGACGATCGCCAGGTACACCGACCCCGGCGCGGTGATGCGCGAGATCACGTAGTCGAGGTACTCCGCGGTCGGCCGACCGGCCCGGATGCCCGGGATGAATCCGCCGTACTTCTTCATGTTGTCGGCGACCTCGTCCGGGTTGAACGTGATCGCCGTGTAGAAGTACGCGAAGAAGATGATGAGGACCACGTACAGCGAGATGTGCAGCGGCGCGGACTGCGAGACCAGGTTGTTGCGAACCCACAGCACCCAGCCGGTCGTGCTCTGGGAGAACTGGGCGACCAGTCCCGGGACCGCAAGGAGCGACGACGCGAAGATGACGGGGATCACGCCCGCCATGTTGATCTTGATCGGGATGTAGGTGCTCGACCCGCCGTACATCTTCCGCCCGACCATCCGCTTGGCGTACTGCACCGGCACGCGACGCATCGACTGCTCGACGAACACGACCAGCCCGACCACGAGCACCGTCATCGCGAGCACCGCGATGAACTTGCTCACGCCGTTGTCACCGCCCGCGATCGACCAGAGCGCGGTCGGGAACTTCGCGGCGATGGAGGTGAAGATGAGGAGCGACATGCCGTTGCCGATGCCGCGCTCGGAGATGAGCTCACCGAGCCACATGATCAGGCCCGTCCCGGCGGTCATGGTGAGCACCATGATGAGGATCGTCGTGACGCTCGTGTCCGGGATCACGCTGACGCTGCAGCCGGTGAACAGCTGGCCCGAGCGCGCCACGGTGATGACCGTCGTCGACTGCAGGATCGCCAGGGCGATCGTGAGGTACCGCGTGTACTGCGTGAGCTTCGCGGTGCCGGACTGGCCCTCTTGGTGCAACGCCTCGAAGCGGGGGATGACCACCCGCAACAGCTGGATGATGATGCTGGCCGTGATGTACGGCATGATCCCGAGCGCGAACACGCTCAGCTGGAGCAGTGCGCCACCGCTGAAGAGGTTGACCAGACCGAGCAGGTCGTTGGTCCCCGACGTCTGGGCGATGCACTCCTGGACGTTCTTGTAGGAGACCCCGGGAGTCGGCAGGAACGAGCCGATCCGGAAGACGACCATGACACCGATCGTGAACAGCAGCTTGCGCCGCAGGTCCGGGGTCCGGAACGCCCGGACGAATGCGCTGAGCACCTGTACTCCTCCCGCCGCGTGGCGGTGTCGTGTGGTCGGGGCCCGGAGGTGCCCGACGATCGGCAAGGCCGACCACCGAGGACACTAACCGATCCGGGCAACGATGCGCGGACGGGGCCGGCCCACGCTGCTGCGTCTGGCCGGCCCCGTCCGTCGATCAGTCCTGAGAGATGGAGCCACCCGCAGCCAGGATCTTCTCCTTGGCCGAGTCCGAGTAGGCGTCCACGGCGACCGTGAGCTTCACGGACAGCTCGCCGGACCCGAGCACCTTCACCGGTGCACCCTTGCGCACCGCTCCCTTGGCGACCAGGCCCTCGATCGTGACCTCGCCACCCTGGGGGTAGAGCTCCTCGAGCCGCTCCAGGTTCACGACCTGGAACTCGACCCGGAAGGGGTTGCGGAACCCGCGCAACTTCGGAAGACGCATGTGCATGGGCATCTGCCCACCCTCGAAGCGCTCCGGGATCTGGTAGCGGGCCTTCTGACCCTTGGTGCCACGACCAGCCGTCTTGCCCTTGGAGGCCTCACCACGACCGACGCGCGTCTTGGCCGTCCTCGCGCCGGGAGCCGGTCGGAGGTGGTGCACGCGCAACGTGCCGCCGTGGCCCTTCTCCTCCGCAGCCTCAGCGGCCTTCTTCGCGGCCGCCGGCTTCTTGGCCGGCTTGGCCGGCTTCGTGAGCAGCGCCTCCGCCGACTCGGCCGTGGCCTTCCCGGCCGCCGGCTTCGTCGTCGCCTTCTTGGTCGCCGGCTTCGCGGCCGTGGCCTCAGTCACCGTCTCTTCGACGTCGTTCTTCTTCTCAGCCATGACTCACTCAACCTCCTCGACCGCGACGAGGTGCGTCACCGTGGCAACCATGCCGCGGATCTCCGGACGGTCCTCCTTGACGACGACGTCGCCGATCCGCTTGAGGCCCAAGGAGCGCAGCGTGTCGCGCTGGTTCTGCTTGCCGCCGATGACGGACTTGGTCTGCGTGACCTTCAGACGCGCCATCACGCACCTGCCTTCGCAGCGATGCCGGCCGCCTGTGCCCGCAGGAGAGCGGCGGGCGCGACGTGCTCGAGGGGCAGGCCACGGCGAGCCGCGACCGCCTCCGGGAGCTCGAGCCCACGGAGCGCCGCCACCGTCGCGTGGACGATGTTGATCGCGTTCGACGAACCGAGCGACTTGCTCAGCACGTCGTGGATCCCGGCGCACTCCAGCACGGCGCGCACCGGACCACCGGCGATGACACCGGTACCCGGTCGAGCCGGACGGAGGAAGACCACGCCTGCGGCGGCCTCACCCTGGATGATGTGCGGGATCGTGCCCTGGATACGGGGAACCTTGAAGAAGTTCTTCTTGGCCTCCTCGACACCCTTGGCGATCGCCGCGGGCACCTCCTTGGCCTTCCCGTAGCCGACGCCGACGGTGCCGTCGCCGTCGCCCACCACGACGAGCGCGGTGAAGCTGAACCGGCGACCGCCCTTGACGACCTTGGCGACGCGGTTGATCGCGACGACGCGCTCGAGGTACTGGCTCTTCTCGGCGGCATCTCCACGACGGTTGTCGCGGCGGTCGCCGCCACCCCCGCCACGGCGCTCGCCACCACGATCGGAACCGCCGGCGCCTGCGGCGCCACCACCGGCGCCGGTGTTGCTGCGCACTGGTGCAGCCATCAGAGAATCCTTTGCTTCCGTGCGGACGTGGGTCGGTTCGCGGTCACAGGGCAAGACCGCCTTCGCGGGCGCCCTCGGCCACAGCTGCCACCCGGCCGTGGTACTTGTTGCCGCCGCGATCGAACACGACCGCGTCGATGCCGGCGGCCTTCGCACGCTCGGCGATCAGCTCGCCGACCTTGCGCGCCTTGGCCGTCTTGTCGCCCTCGACGGCCCGAAGGTCCGTCTCGAGCGTGGAGGCGTACACCAGCGTGCGGCCGACGGTGTCGTCGACCACCTGCGCCGACATGTGCCGAGCCGAGCGCGACACCACCAGACGCGGCCGCGCCGGTGTGCCCGAGACCTTCTTGCGCAGTCGCAGGTGACGCCGCGTACGGGCGATCGCCTTGCCCTTGCCCTTGATCGTGATAGCCACGGTTACTTACCAGCCTTTCCGACCTTGCGGCGGACCAGCTCGCCGGCGTATCGCACGCCCTTGCCCTTGTAGGGCTCCGGCTTGCGGATCTTGCGGATGTTCGCAGCGACCTCACCGACCTGCTGCTTGTCGATGCCGCTCACGGAGAACTTGGTGGGGCTCTCGACCGCGAACGTGATGCCGGCAGGCGGAGCGACGCTCACCGGGTGGCTGAACCCGAGAGCGAACTCCAGGCCGTCACCCTTCGCGGCGACGCGGTAACCGGTGCCGACGATCTCGAGCTTCTTCTCGTACCCGGTGGTGACGCCGGTGATGATGTTCGCGAGGAGCGTGCGGGTGAGGCCGTGCAGCGAGCGCGACGCGCGCTCGTCGTCGGGCCGGGTGACCGCGATGGCCCCCGACTCGTCGCGCGCCACCTGGATGGGCGCCGGGATCGAGTGCGACAGGGTTCCCTTGGGACCCGTCACCGTGACCTGGGCGCCGTCGATCGTGACCTCCACGCCGGTGGGAACCGGGACGGGGACTTTGCCGATACGGGACATGGCTGACTCCTTTCCGTCTCCGAGTTACCAGACGTAGGCGAGGACTTCCCCACCCACGCCCTTCTTGGCGGCCTGCTTGTCGGTCAGCAGCCCCGAGGACGTGGACAGGATCGCCACACCCAGGCCGCCGAGCACCTTCGGCAGGTTGGTCGACTTGGCGTACACGCGCAGGCCCGGCTTGGACACGCGGCGCACTCCCGCGAGCGAACGCTCGCGGTTCGGGCCGAACTTCAGGTCGATGGTGAGCGTCTTGCCCACCGTCGCGTCCTCGACCTTCCAGCCGGCGATGTACCCCTCGGCCTGGAGGATCTCAGCGATGTGCGACTTCAGCTTCGAGAA
>DATKTF010000213.1:0-3169 GCA_035531255.1 Cellulomonadaceae bacterium | reverse complement strand
GCCCGTGGTCGTCGGGCGCCTGCTGCTGTGCGCCGCGGCGATCGTGCTGGTCGTGGTGTACGTCGTCGTCCATCGCATCCAGCCGGCGCTGCACCTGAGGGTGATGGCGGCCGGCGCGGTCTGCTGGTACGTCGCCACGGTGCTCTGGCTCGCCGGATGGTCCCTGCCGCGGCTGGTCCCGTGGATCGCCGGCTTCCTCGTCCTGACGATCATCGGCGAACGTCTCGAGCTCGCGCGCGTCGCGATGCTGACCCGCACGTCCGTCCGCCGGTTCCTCGTCGGAGCGGGGCTCCTCGGCCTCGGGCTCGTCGTGAGCGTCCTGCCGTCGGCGGACGGCGTCGTCGGGGCGACGGGGGTGCGGATCGCCGGCGCCGGGATGATCGGTCTCGCGCTGTGGGGTGCGGTGCACGACGTCGCGCGCCGCACGGTCAAGATCCCCGGCGTGACCCGGTTCATGGCGGTGTGCCTGCTCGCCGGCTACGTCTGGCTCTTCACGGGTGGAGCGATCTGGTTGGTTGCGGGGAACCTCGGCGACGGGATCGGGACCTACGACGCGGCCCTGCACGCGGTGTTCCTCGGATTCGTGATGTCGATGATCTTCGGCCACGCGCCGGTGATCGTGCCGGCGGTCCTGCGCGTCCGGCTGCCCTTCGCGCGGTGGTTCTACGCGCACGTGGCGCTGCTGCACGTGTCCCTGCTGATCCGCGTGGTCCTGGGCGACGCGGCGCGACTCACGGTCTGGTGGCAGATCGGCGGCGTGGGCACCGAGCTGGCCGTCCTCGCCTTCCTCGCGGCGTCGGCGACCGCGGTCGTGCGTTCGCGGCGACAGCGGCGGTCCGCATGACGGCGCCGGATCCGCGCGTGGCCGACGGGGACGGACCCCCGACCGCCCGAACCGACGTCCGAGGAGACCGGGCCGGTCTGCTCGGCGGCGTGGGCCTCGGCATCGTGATGCTCGCGATCGCCCTGGTGGTGGCCCTGACGGGCGGGACGTCGCGGGCGGCGCCGACCCACGCCATGGTCACGCCCGGGGGGACGCAGACGGTCGACGTCACGCTCGCGGACATGCGCATCGTCCCGTCGGTCATCGACGTCCCCGCGGGGACCCGAGTGGTCTTGCACGTCACGAACACCGACGCGATGCGCCACGACCTCGTCCTGGCCTCCGGTCAGAGCACGCCGCTGCTGGGGACGGGTCAGTCGGCGACCATCGACGTCGGGACGGTCGGCTCCACGCTCGCGGGCTGGTGCAGTGTCCCGGGTCACCGCGCCGCCGGCATGACGATGAGCATCGTGCCGGTCTCGGGCACGTCGGGCTCCACCAGCACCGCGTCGTCCGCGACGGCGGCGATGCCCGGCATGAACCCCACCCCCGGCGGGTCGTCCGAGGGCGCCGCGGCCGGGCAGGCGTCGCCGGCCATCGACTTCCATGCGGTCCCCGCAGCGGGATGGCACGCGTACGACCCGACGCTGCGGCCCGCGCCGGGGGCGACCGAGCACCGCGTGACCATGACCGTGCGCGACACGCTGGTCGAGGTCGCGCCGGGCGTGCGGCAGACGCTCTGGACCTTCAACGGCACCGCTCCCGGCCCGACCCTGCACGGCAAGGTCGGTGACCTGTTCACGATCACCCTGGTGAACGACGCGAGCATGGGCCACGGCGTCGACTTCCATGCCGGGTCCGTGTCGCCCGACCAGGCGATGCGGACGATCGCCCCCGGGCAGTCGCTCACGTACCAGTTCGTCGCCGACCACTCCGGCGCCTGGCTCTACCACTGCAGCACCATGCCGATGTCCCTGCACCTCGCGAACGGCATGTTCGGCGCCGTCATCATCGACCCGCCGGACCTCGCCCCGGTCGCGGAGGAGCTCGTGCTCGTCCAGTCCGAGCTGTACCTCGGTCCGCAGGGCGGCACCGCGGACGAGGCGAAGATCGACGCCGAGAGGCCCGACGCGGTCGTCTTCAACGGCTACGTGAACCAGTACGACCACGCTCCGATCAGGGTCAAGGTCGGCGACCGGGTGCGGGTCTGGGTCGTGGACGCGGGTCCGCAGCGGTCGGCCGCCTTCCACGTGGTCGGCACGCAGTTCGACACCGTGTTCAAGGAGGGCGCCTACCTGCTCAAGCCGGACAACCCGGAGCACGGTGCGTCCCAGGTGCTCGACCTCGCCCCGGCCCAGGGTGGCTTCGTGGAGTTCACGCTGCCGGCCGCCGGCCACTACGCGTTCACCGACCACGCAATGGTCGACGGCGAACGCGGCGCGCACGGCATCCTCGAGGCGCACTAGGTGCTCGGCCTCTGGTCCCTCGTGCGGTTCGTTCACGTGGTCGGCGCGGTGGTCTGGCTCGGCGGACAGCTCACGCTGTCGGCGCTGGTTCTCCCGGCAGCGCGGCGACATCTTGCGCAGAAAGACCGAGCCGATCTGATGCGGGCCCTGGGGATGCGTTTCGGCATCGCAACGGTGGTGGCGCTGATCCCGGTGCAGGTGGCCACGGGCCTGGCGCTCGCGTGGCACAAGGGCGTCACGGTCGCGTCCCTCGCGCAGCCGGGGTACGGGCGGACGCTCGCGGGCAAGCTCGTCGCGTTCGTGCTGGTCATGCTGGCCGCAGGGCTGCACGGGTGGGCCAACGCGGCCGGTCGCGTCACGCTCGCGCGGGCGCTGGCGGTGGCCTCGCTCGTCGGATCGTTCGTGGTCGTGCTGCTGGCCACAGCGCTTCCGGTCAGCTGAGATCCGGTCGCCTGAACACGTCCGGTGAGCTGAGCACGTGCGATCAGCCGGTCGGGCAGCCAGCTGCCCGACCGGGCGCCCGCCGTCTCACCGCAGCGTGCGTTCGCTCCGTTCCCATCCCCGCCGCGGGGCGCGCGCGCCGAAGCGCTCGGGCTTGCTCCGGTACACGACGTACGGCCGCCACAGGTAGAAGAACGGCACGCTGAACACGTGCACGAGCCGGGTGAACGGCCACAACGCGAACAGCAGCATCGCGACCGCGCCGTGCGCCTGGAAGCTGAACGGTGCGGCGGCCATGAGCTCCGGGTGGAGCTGGAAGGTGAAGATGCCGCGGAGCCACACCGAGACCCCGAGACGGTAGTCGTAGTCCCCGTACGCGTGCAGCATCGAACCGGCGATCGTGTTCCACATCCCGAGCGCGACGACGAGGCCGAGCATC
>DATKTF010000212.1:0-10441 GCA_035531255.1 Cellulomonadaceae bacterium | reverse complement strand
TCAGGTTCGAGATCTCCGCGAGGGAGACGCCCGCCTTCTTCGCGAGCTGGGTCAGCGCGCGGTTGTGGTCCAGCCGCGTCATCGCCGTGAAGCGGTCCGCCGGTACGTCCGGCGCGTGAGCAGACGCGATGAGAGCATTCGTGTTCGCCGGGTTGCCCACCACGAGCACGCGGATGTCGTCGGCCGCCCCGGCGTTGATGGCCTCGCCCTGCGGCTTGAAGATGCCCCCGTTCGCGGAGAGCAGGTCGCCGCGCTCCATCCCGGCGGTCCGCGGTCGCGCACCGACCAGCAGGGCGACGTTCGCGCCCTCGAACCCGGCGCGCGCGTCGTCGAAGATGTCCGTGCCGGCGAGCAGCGGGAACGCGCAGTCCTCGAGCTCGAGAGCGACACCTTCAGCGGCCTTGACCCCCTGCGGGATCTCGAGCAGCCGGAGGCGGACCGGCGTGTCCGGCCCGAGGAGCTGACCGGACGCGATGCGGAACAGCAGCGCGTAGCCGATCTGCCCCGCCGCACCGGTGACGGTGACGGTGACGGGTGTCGTGGTGCTGGCGGTCATGGTGAACTCCTTCGTCCAGGTCCTGCGGTGCGCCCGGCCGTGCCGTGCGTCCGGTGGGTCGATCGGTTGTGGCGGTGGATCGTCGGTACGGGTCGGCAGCCGACGGCAGCCGTCAGCAGCCGTCAGCGCAGTCGCGCCGCGAGGTTCGAGTCGAGGGTCGCGAGGAACTCCTCCGTCGTCTGCCAGGCCTGGTCGGGCCCGACGAGCTGGGCCAGGTCCTTGGTCATCGCCCCGCCCTCGACGCTCGAGATGACGACGTCCTCGAGGGTCTGCGCGAAGCCACTGACCTCGGGCGACGCGTCGAGCTTCCCGCGGTGCTTGAGGCCCCCGGTCCAGGCGAAGATCGACGCGATCGGGTTCGTCGAGGTGGGCTTGCCCGCCTGGTGCTGCCGGTAGTGCCGGGTCACGGTGCCGTGCGCAGCCTCGGCCTCGACGGTCTGGCCGTCCGGGGTCATGAGGATCGACGTCATCAGCCCGAGCGAGCCGAAGCCCTGGGCCACGGTGTCAGACTGCACGTCGCCGTCGTAGTTCTTGCAGGCCCAGACGTAGCCGCCCTCCCACTTCATGGCCGAGGCGACCATGTCGTCGATCAGCCGGTGCTCGTACGTCAGGCCGCGCGCGGCGTAGTCGGCGGCGTAGTGCGCCTCGAACACCTCCTGGAAGATGTCCTTGAACGCGCCGTCGTAGGCCTTGAGGATCGTGTTCTTGGTCGACAGGTACACCGGGTAGCCACGCTGCAACCCGTAGGCGAACGACGCGTGGGCGAAGTCCTCGATCGACTTGTTGAAGTTGTACATGCCCATCGCGACGCCGCCGTCGGCCCCGTAGTTCGCGACCACGTGCTGGATCGGCTCGGAGCCGTCCTCGGGGGTGAACGTGATGGTGAGCTGGCCCGCACCCGGGACCTTGAAGTTGGTGGCCTTGTACTGGTCGCCGTGCGCGTGGCGGCCGATCACGATCGGCTTGGTCCAGCCCGGGACCAGCCGTGGGATGTTCGAGATGATGATCGGCTCGCGGAAGACGACACCGCCGAGGATGTTGCGGATCGTCCCGTTCGGCGAGACCCACATCTTCTTCAGGCCGAACTCCTGCACGCGGGCCTCGTCGGGCGTGATCGTCGCGCACTTCACGCCGACGTGGTGCTCCTTGATCGCGTTGGCCGCGTCGATGGTCACCTGGTCGTCCGTGGCGTCCCGGTTCTCGATCGACAGGTCGTAGTACCGCAGGTCGACGTCGAGGTAGGGGTGGATCAGGCGGTCCTTGATGAACTGCCAGATGATCCTCGTCATCTCGTCGCCGTCCATCTCGACGACGGGCCCGTCCACCTTGATCTTGGCCATGGGAGACCTTCCTGTGCGCGTGTGGGTGCCCCGCCAGATTACTCGACATCAAGAGATCTCGGTGCTGGGGCCCACCGGGACCGACTGTGACTCCGCGACGACTGCTGACATGCTGGTGTCGCCCAGCGGGCGCACAGGCGACGCTGACACCATGCGCCGGGGGCCCGGACGGGCGCCCGACATCGTTGCAACGACAGGATGATCATGGCCAACGACCACCCCGAGAACCTCCCTGCAGACGACGCCGAGCTCGTCGAGGTGACCGCGACTCCGGAGGTCTCTTCCGATGCTCTTCCCTACGAGCTCGCCGACCTGCCCGAGGACGCGGACGCCGACCTCGAGTACGACGACCTGGACGACGAGGTGAGCGGGCCGTCCCTGGCCGCACGGGCCGGCGCCGAGGCGCTCGGCACGTTCGTCCTGGTCCTCGCGAGCGTCGGCATCGCCGTCTACACGATCCTCACCACGGCCGCGGACCTCGGCATCGCCCTCGGGTCCGGCATCGCCGTACTCGGCGCGATGCTCGCGTTCGGGCACGTCTCGGGCGGGCACTTCAACCCGGGAATCACGCTCGGCTCGGCGATCGCCGGGCGCCTCCGCTGGGCGGACGTCCTCCCGTACTGGCTCGCCCAGATCGTGGGCGCCGTCGCCGCTGCGGCGGTCATCCTCGTGACGATCCCGAGCGCGCTCCCCGCGCTCGTCGCGTCAGGTGCGGCCAGCTCGCGGCAGACCTTCTTCGGAGGAGCGGCCAACGGCTACGACCTGCACTCTCCCCTGCACACGCTCTCCCAGGGCAAGGTCACCTTCACCCTGCTGTCCGCCCTGCTGATCGAGGCCGTGCTGGCTGCCGTGCTCGTCGCGGTGTACCTCGGCGCCACCCAGCGCCGTGCCGACCGCACGGTGGCGCCGGTCGCCGTGGGCCTGACGTTCGGGCTCCTCATCCTCATCAGCCTCCCGATCACGAACGGCGCGCTGAACCCGGCACGCGCGACCGCGGTCGCGCTCTTCTCGGGCTCGTCCGCACTCGGCCAGCTCTGGTTGTTCTGGGTCGCGCCGCTCGTGGGTGCTGCCGTCGCCGCACTGCTCTACCGGGTGTTCTCCGGCAGCGCGGCGGAGCTCGACGAGTACGACCCGGAGGGCGACGTCGAGGAGCTCGACGTGGTGGTCACCGCGCGGCGCTGACCCGCCCGCGCACGAGGCTCGCAGCTGCGGCCCGGCACCCCCTCGTCGGGGTGCCGGGCCGCACGCGTGAGCAGGGTGTCCGACGGGCGGGCCGATGCGAGCCGATCCACCGAGGTCGATCCGGGTTCATCCCTCCGGGATGAGCTGCGCCAGGACACCGACGCCCACGGCGAGCAGCAGGAGCACGGTCACGTCCACGGTCCGTGACCTGACGGTGAAGGCGGCCGGCCCCGGGGACGGGACCAGGAACCGCACGACCGCCCCGACCGCGAGCAGGAGCGCCATCGTCGTCGCACCGGCCCAGGCCGAGGCGAAGATCGAGAGCAGCACGACGACCGCGACGCCGGCGCAGACCCACCACAGCGAGGCGTTGCGACCGGCGATCAGCGACGCCCGGGCGATCGCCCGGGGATCCTCCAGCAGCTCCGGCGGGACGTCATCGAGCAGCCCGGGGCCGATCACGACGTCCACGAGGTCGTCGCTGTCCGGGTCGTCGAGCGGCTCGTCGCCGGACGGGGGGCTCGACGGCGCCGCGTGCCGACCTGCCGGCGCCGCGTCGGGCGCGGGCCGCTCCCCCGCCTCGGACGGCTCCTGCCCGGGTTCCTCAGTCATCGATCACGCCTCTCCGCGGCGCACACTACCGTGGCCCGATGAGCATCACGGAGGTCCCGGCCGCGCACGGGCCCGCGACCCGGGGCGGACAGCAGCAGCCGCGGTCGATCGTGGTGATCGGCGCGGGCCTGGCCGGAACGCAGACGGTGGCCGCGCTCCGCACCCATGGCTACGACGGTCGGATCACCCTGCTCGGAGCCGAGGGACGTCCGCCGTACGACCGTCCGCCGCTGTCCAAGGAGCTCCTCACGCGCACCGACCCGGCGTGGCTCTCCGACGAGCTCGGCGTCGACGTCGCGGTCCTCGCGGACGACGTCCGCCTCGCGGATCCCGCCGTCCGCCTGGAGGTCCACGACGACGGCGTCGTCGTACGGACCACCGGCGCCCACGGCACGGCCGGCACGATCGGCGCGGACGCCGTCGTCCTCGCCTGCGGCTCCCGCCCGGTGCGGCCGGCCTCGTGGTCGGACGCGCTCGTGCTGCACACCGCCGCCGACGCAGCGGTCCTCCGCGAGCGGCTCGCGACGGCACGACGGCTCGTCGTGGTGGGAGCAGGGTGGATCGGCGCGGAGGTGGCGGGAGTGGTCGCCGCCGGCGGGACGGCCGTGACCGTCGTCGAGGCGGCGTCGGCGCCTCTCACCGCGCAGCTCGGCGCCGTCGTCGGCGCGTCGACCGCGCAGTGGTACGTCGACGCCGGGGTCGACCTCCTGACCGGTGCCTCGGTCGCCACCGTCGATCGCCACGGGGTCACGCTCGTCGACGGCAGACGAGTCCTGGCGGACGTCGTTCTCGCCGCTGTCGGCGCGGTCCCTGTGACGGACCGGCTGCGCGGAGTGCTGCCGCTCACCTCACGCGGCGCCGTCCCGGTCGGCCCCTCCGGGCTCCTCGACGCCGCCGGGGTCGCCGACGGCACGCGGCTCACGGCTCGGGCCGCGTCCCGGGTGTGGGCGGTCGGCGACTGCGCCGACCGCCGGACGGACCGGTTCGGCGTGGTGGCGGGGTCGCACTGGACCGGCGCTCTCCTGCACCCCGAGGCGATCGCCTGTGCGATCACCGGTCGACCCGCACCACCCGAGTCGGCGCCGTACGTCTTCTCCGACCAGCTCGGGCACCACCTGACGCTGACCGGCATCCCGGCGCCGGACGCTGAGGTCGTCCACCGGGGCACGCCCGGCAGCCCTGCCGGGTGGACGACCCTGTGGCTGCGGCCCTCCACCGGTTCGGGCGGGCACACCGGAGGGCTGGGCGGCGAGCCGGGTGGCCGTGAGCTCGTCGCGGTCCTCACGGTGGACCGTCCACGGGACGTCGGACCGTCGCGTCGGATGCTCGCGGCGGACCGGCCACCGCTGCTCGACCTCGTCCGCGCGCGCGACCCCGGAGTCCCGCTGCCGTCCGCCGTCGTCGGTCCGATCCCGCCGAGGTGACGGGACCGGTCCGACGACGGGGACGTCCGCGGCCCGGTCGGGCGACCGACGGCGCGTGCGAGCCGCCCGCGAGGCGTCAGTGCGCGAAGTGCCGCGTCCCGGTGAGGTACATCGTCACGCCCGCCGCCTGCGCGGCCGCGATCGCCTCGGCGTCGCGGATCGACCCGCCGGGCTGCACGACGGCACGGACCCCCGCGTCGATGAGCACCTGAAGGCCGTCGGCGAACGGGAAGAACGCGTCGGACGCCGCGACCGAGCCGACCACCCGGTCACCGGCACGCTGCACCGCGAGGCGGCACGAGTCGACGCGGTTGACCTGCCCCATGCCGACGCCCACGGACGCACCACCCGACGCGAGCAGGATCGCGTTGGACTTCACCGCCCGCACCGCACGCCACGCGAACGCGAGGTCCGCGAGGGTCGCCTCGTCCGCCGCCGCACCCGCGACGAGGGTCCACCGCGTCGGGTCGTCGCCGCCGGTCTCGGTCACGGCGTCGACCCGGTCCGCCTGCTGCATGAGCAGACCGCCCGAGATGTTCCTGACCTCGACCGGCGCCGCGTTGGGTACGCCCGCGACCGTCAGCAGACGGATGTTCTTCTTCGTGGAGAGCAGCTCGAGAGCGGCGGGCTCGAAGGCGGGCGCGAGGACGACCTCGGTGAAGATCGGCGCGATCTGCTGCGCCGCGGCCAGCGTCACGGTGCCGTTGGTGGCGATCACCCCGCCATAGGCGGAGACCGGGTCGCACGCGTGGGCCTTCGCGTGGGCGTCGGCGATGTCCGTGCCGACGGCGATCCCGCACGGGTTCGCGTGCTTGATGACGGCCACCGTCGGCCCGGTGTGGTCGTGCGCGGCCCGCCACGCGGCGTCGGCGTCCACGTAGTTGTTGTAGCTCATCGCCTTGCCGTGGAGCTGCGTCGCCCCGGCGAGACCCTCACCGGCCAGGCCCTCGGCCCCGAGGTACAGCGCGGCGCCCTGGTGCGGGTTCTCGCCGTAGCGCAGCACCGTGCTGCGCTCCCAGGTCGCGCCGACGACCGCCGGGAAGCCCGACTCGACCGCGACGTCGTCCGCCGCGTAGCCGGAGGCGAACCACGAGGCGACGGCGACGTCGTACGCGGCGGTGTGCGCGAACGCGTCGGCCGCGAGCCGACGACGCTCGGCGAGCGTGAAGCCCTCGACGGCGGCCACGGCGACCTCGCCGTAGCGGGCGGGATCGACGACCACCGCGACGCTCGGATGGTTCTTCGCGGCGGCGCGCACCATGGACGGCCCGCCGATGTCGATCAGCTCGACGCACTCGTCAGGACCGGCACCGGAGGCCACCGTGGCGGAGAACGGGTACAGGTTCACGACGACGAGGTCGAACGGTGCGATGTCGAGCTCGGCCAGCTGAGCGAGGTGCTCGGGGCGACGGGTGTCCGCGAGGATCCCGGCGTGCACCCGGGGGTGCAGCGTCTTGACCCTGCCGTCGAGGCACTCGGGGAAGCCGGTGAGCTCCTCGACCCGGGTCACCGGGATACCGGCGGCCGCGATCGTCGCCGCGGTCGAGCCCGTCGAGACCAGCTCGACGCCGGCCCGGTGCAGCGCCGAGGCGAGCGACGTGAGGCCCGTCTTGTCGTAGACGCTGACCAGCGCCCGGCGGAGCGGGCGGCGGGTCTCGGGGGCGTTCGCGTCGGCGACGGGGCTGAGCGGGGGCAGTTCGTGGGACATGCGGGTGACCTCCCGGGTCGTTGCGGTCTCGTGAGACGTCATGGACCCGAGCACCCAGGCGAACGGTGCACCGGCGGGGAATACCGGCCGCTCCCCGGTGGTTCGGTCCACCTCAGGTACGCCAGTCACGGCCACGGGTAGTTTAGCCGGGCGGCGGGGCGTCGGGCACCCCCATGACGTCGTCTCCGTGCGACGATCGTCCCGCGGCGGACGTCGTGCCCGACGCGGAGCGACACGAGCGCACCACCCTCTCCACCGGCACATCGACGAGCACCGAGGACCCGCCATGACGGCATGGATCGACCAGCCCAGCCACCACGCCTGGCTCGAGGCCGAGTCGCAACGGCTGCTGTCCTTCGGACGTCGGTTCCCGGCACCCGACGGAGGCGCGCACTGGCTCGACGACGACGGGGCGCCCGACCCGGTCCGACCCGTGTTCACCTGGATCTCCGCCCGGATGGCGCACGTCTACGCCCTCGCCCACCTCCGGGGCACCCCGGGCGCCGGGAACCTCGCGGCACGAGCGCTCGCCGGCCTGACGGGACCCCTGCACGACCACGAGCACGGCGGCTGGTTCGCCTCGGCCGGACCGGACGGCGAGGTCGACGACGCGAAGGCGGCCTACGCGCACGCGTTCGTGATCCTCGCGGCATCGACCTGCTCCGTCGCCGAGCTCCCCGGTGCGCGTGAGCTGCTCGACGAGGCTCTCGCGGTGTACCTCGACCGCTTCTGGGACGAGGCCGACGGGATGGCGCGCGACGGCTGGGACCGCGCGTGGACCGTGCTCGACGAGTACCGCGGGGTCAACGCGAACATGCACTCGGTCGAGGCGATGCTCGCAGCCTCGGACGCGACGGGCGACCCGGCCTGGCGGGCACGCGCGCTGCGGATCGTCACGCGCGTCGTGGACGGCTGGGCCCGCGGGAACGGCTGGCGGATCCCGGAGCACTTCGACTCGTCGTGGCGCCCGCTGCTCGAGTACAACGCCGACCGCCCGGACGACCAGTTCAAGCCCTACGGCGCGACGATCGGGCACGGTCTCGAGTGGGCGCGGCTGACCCTTCACCTGCACGCGGCGTTGGGCGACGCCGCACCGACCTGGATGGTGGACGCCGCGGGCGAGCTCTATCGTCGCGCCGTCGCGGACGGCTGGGCGGTGGACGGTGCCCCGGGGTTCGTCTACACGACCGACTGGTCGGGGACACCCGTCGTCCGGACCCGTCTGCACTGGGTTCCCGCCGAGGCGATCGGCGCCGCAGCCGCGCTCTACCTCGCCACCGGAGACATGGCCTACGACGCCGACTACCGACGGTGGTGGGACTACGTCGCGACCGACGTGATCGACCTCGACCGCGGGTCGTGGCACCACGAGCTCGACGCCGAGAACCGTCCGACGGCGACGGTGTGGCCCGGCAAGGCGGACCTCTACCACGCCTACCAGGCCACCCTCGTCCCGCGCTCGCCGCTCACGCCGGGACTGGCGCTGTCCCAGCGCACCGGAGCGGTCTGACGGGTCGGTTGCCCGGTGGCCCCTGCGGGCGTGGTCCGACGCCGGGCTCAGCCGACGCGAACCGTCCGACCGTCGACCACCATGCCGTCGCGCGCGATCCGGCCGACCCAGTCGACGAGCAGGCGCCGCTCCGCGACCTTGATGCGCGCGTGCAGCGACGCCTCGTCATCCTCCGGCTCGACCTCGACAGCAGCCTGCGCGACGATCGGCCCGGTGTCCGTCCCGGCGTCGATCACGTGCAGCGTGCACCCGGTGACCCTGACGCCGTAGGCGAGCGCGTCGCGCACGCCGTGCGCTCCGGGGAACGCGGGGAGCAGCGCCGGGTGCGTGTTGAGGATCCGGGTCGGGAACCGGTCCAGGACCGCTGCACCGAGGATCCGCATGAACCCGGCGCTGACCACGAGGTCGGGTCGGAACACGGCGATCGCCTCCGCGAGGGCGGCGTCCCACCGCGACCGGTCGGCGAAGTCCCCCGGGGAGACCACCGCGGTCGCGACGCCCGCGTCCCGGGCGATGGCGAGTCCTCCGACCCCCGCCTTGTCGGCGACCACGCCGACGACGCGCGCACCGTAGGCGGGGTCGTCGTGCGCGGCCAGGAGCGCCGCGAGGTTGGTGCCGGTGCCGGACACCAGGACGACGACGCGCCGGGCCGAGGTCGTGGCAACCGGCTCGCCCGAGGGCGTGCGGGCGGCCGGGCGCGCTCCTGGACGACCGGCCGCGCGGGCAGAGGCTCGGGGGGACCCGTCGGCTGGACTCACGTCAGGGACTCTAGCCGGGTGGGCGACAATGGTCCGTCGGCAGGTCACGGTGCAGCAGCCGACCAGCACCCGACCAGCAGCCGACCAGCAGCCGACCAGCAGGGAAGGACGCGGTGAGCAACCCCTACGCGCCACCGTCCGGCGACGGGCGACCGGACCCCACCCCGCCGCAGCAGCGGCCGGCCGCAGGTCCGCCGGCACCTTCCCCCGTGCGCCCGGTGCCGCCCGAGCGGCGATCGCCGGACCCGGAGGCGTTGCGGCGCACGAGCCGTCACGTGATGCACTTCGGGGTCCTGATGCTTGCGACGCTGCTGGTGAGCGCTCTCCCGCTGCCGTGGCAGGCCGCAGCCCTGCTCTTCGCGGTCGCCGCGCTCGTCGAGGGTGTCCGCGGCCTGCGCTCGGCCTGGACGGCAGGGGTGCGCGGCGCGCTCGTCCCGATGCTCGTGATGGGGATCGCCGCGTCGTCGCTGCTGACCGTCGGTACCGCCGGGATGATCGCGCTCTGGCCGATCCAGATGGAGCGGCAGACGTGCCTGCGCGACGCGCTCACGATCGCGTCCCAGGACCAGTGCGAGAGCGCGTATCAGTCGTCGATCGACTCGCTCCGGACGCGGCTCTCGGGCGTCAAGCCCTGAGCTGAGCGGACCGCCCGGCGGAACCTGCGGGCCACCTCGCCCCGGAGCGGACCGTCGGTGGGAAGCACGACGAGCAGCGCACCGAGCAGCAGCTCGCCGGTGGCTGCCGGGCCGACGACCCAGGCGTGGGCACCGACGTCGAGCATGCGCCCCGGACCGACCGCGCCCCCGGCGATCACGACGAGCGCGGCCACCCCCAGCCCCGCGGTCGTCGCGAGCGTGGCCGCCGTCACCGGGGCGTGCCACCACGGTCCGGCCGGACGGCGTCGCACCGTCCACAGCCCGCCCACACCGCCGACCACGACGAGGACGACCGGCGCCCACCGGAGCAGTCCGCCGGCACCATCGGGCTGAGGGAGAGCCCCGAGCAGAGGGAGAGCGGGCAACGGCCCGGCCACGACGTGAGCCGGCGAGAACACCGATCCGGTCCCGACGGCGAACCCGGGGCCGGTCAGCCACGAGAGACCCCACACGACGAGGTTCGGCGCCAGCATCGCCTCGGCCAGGCCGAGCACGATCCCCCCGACAGGGTCGAGACCGAGGCCGGCGAGGATGTCCGAGATCGTGGCCCGCCCTCCCAGCACCCACGCGACCACGAGGACGCTCGAGACGAGCACCAGCAGGGAGAGCGAGAGCACGCCACCCGCAGCACCGACCCGCGCCGGTGCCGGGATGCGCTCCCAGCCCGCACGGGTCATCTCCCGGAGGGCCGGTGC
>DATKTF010000211.1:0-2775 GCA_035531255.1 Cellulomonadaceae bacterium | reverse complement strand
TCGTCGCCGGCTCGCACTGTCCCGTTCTCGTGGTACCTCAGGGTCACGGGCATCACGGAGCGGGTGTGGTGGTCGGGGCCGACGGCTCGCCCGACGGGGTTGCGGCAGTCGCCGAGGCCGCGGCCGAGGCCGACCGGCTCGGTCAAGAGCTCACCGTGGTGCATGCCTGGCACGCACCGATGCCCTACCAGTCGGCGACCGTTCTCCCTGGGTCCTACGACGAGCGGATCGAGCAGGCGGAACGAGTCGTCCTTGCCGAGTCGCTCGCCGGGCTCAGCGAGCGCTACCCCGATCTCGTCATCAACCGAACCCTGGTGCACGACCAGCCCGCGCGGGCACTTCTCCACGCCGCTCACGACGCCAGGCTCCTGGTCGTGGGAAGCCGAGGACTGCACGGGGTCGCCCGGATGCTGCTCGGGTCGGTCAGCCACACCGTCATCATCCATGCACCGTGTCCGGTGCTCGTGGTCCGCACCTGACGCACACTGTCTCGTGCCGCGTCTGCACGGGCCGGATGGCCGTGACCCCGAACGCCGGCCGCCGGAGCGTCCGGGGTGCTACCCGAGGTAGCGCGCCTCCAGGGCGGAGAGGAGCTCACCGCGAACGGCCTCGGGGTCGCCGTGCGCGTGGCACGCGTCTTCGATGGTCCGGAACTGGCCGGCGAGGATGGAGTCCTGGAAGACGTCGTCGATCCAGCGGGAGAAGTCACCCCGGGTCGCATGATGGGTGATCGTCGCGGTGGTGGCCCGACCGAGCTCCTGGTGGAGACCGTTCAGGTTGGCGGCGACGGCACCCGTTGGTTCGTCGGGGCTACGTCGGAAGTAGAAGCGGCGCTCACGCGGGAGGTCGGCGTCGACGTACTTGTGCCAGTGCCGCACGTGACTCGTGCGCCGGCCGGCTGGCTGGAACACGATCAGGTGATGGGGCGCGTCTCGGCGCACGAGGACGGCGTCGGTGTCGCCGAGGCCTGCGATCCAGTCGGCGAGGCGGCCGCGGTCGAGGCCGGTGAAAGTGACGAGCGCGTCCACGGCGGGGTCACCGGCATCCTCGGCGCCCTTCGGCATCGCAACAAGAGCGTCGAGGTTGTCAGTGACCTCGCGTCGCAGCTCGCCGGGGCGGTACGTCACCAGGCAGTGCCCCTTGCGGGAAGGTGCGTACACCCCGAGCTTGCCATCGCGCCCGAGCTGCTCGTGGGCCTCGTCCACGACGAGCCAGTGCGGAACGCCGGAATGGGCCCGGAGCCCCTCCAGTCGTGCCATCGCCGCACGGAAGTAGGTTCCCCTCTCGCGGTCGGCGAGCTGGGTCAGGTCGATCACGACGGCCCGCTGGTTGCCGGTGAGGACATGTCCGATGCGGTCGATGTCCGGGAGCGGTTCGGTGCCACCCACCACGACTGCGCCCGGCAGCTGTCCCAGGGCGGTGTGGTCACCTTCGGGGTCCACGACGGCCACGGAGTATCCGAGATCGATGAGCTGTTCGGCGAGCAGCCCGGTCAGGTAGGACTTCCCGGACCTGCTGGCACCGGCGATGAGCAGGTTGATCTGCGATGCCGGGAGCGTGAGCACTTGTCCGTCGCTGGTCGTGCCGAGCGTGAGCTGCCACCGGCGAGGGCGGACCTGCTCGGTGCCGTCGAGCACCGGTCCGGCGAGGAAATCGGCGATGCCCTCGCCGTTCGGTTCGTCCAGGACGATGTCGGCAGAACTCTTGAGCGCCGCGACGGCGTTGGCGACCGCGACACCGATCTCGCAGTGGTCCAGCAGTGCGTGGTCGTTCTCGGCATCGCCGATGCCGATGGTGCTGTGCGGCGAGACGCCCAGGTCCGCCAGGGCGACCAGGAGACCGGTCCCTTTCGTTGTCCCGGCGGGCACGACCATGAGCTCCGCCCGGTTGTACACGAGGTGACAGTCGCGCCCGAGCCGGTGGATCTCGGACAGCGCGTCTCCACCGGCGACCGACCGGCACGCCAGCAGCACCCGGCCGCTGCGCACCAGATGGCCCCGGCGTTCCAGCCCGCGCCTGATCTGCGGGTCGACCGGTTCGCTCAGCTGGCGGGTGCCAGTCGGTGAGGCGATGACGGCGCCGTTCTCCGCGACGATCGCATCAAAGTGCGCGTCCACGTCGGCGAACACCTCGCGCAGCTCGGTCAGGATGCGCCCGGTCACCAGCAGCACCCGCACACCACGGCGTCGGGCACCGGCGATCGCGTCCAGTACCTGGGCCGACGGTCGTCCGCCCACGGTGAGGGTGCCGTCGAAGTCGACCGCAACGGCCCGGAAGGTTCCAGACATCCCACCTCCCCTCAGCGACGCGGCGACTCACCGACGGCGCGCTCACCCGCTGGAGGCAGCGAGGTCGAGGCCGTCAACCACGCTCGACGGGGATCTTCAGGGGTTCAGGCGCGGGAATCTGCGCCATCGGTACCCGGATCTCCAGGACGCCGTCCCGGTAGGTGGCCTTCACGTCCTTCTCGGAGGAGCCGGCCGGGAGCGGGATGTCCCGGGAGAACGAGCCGTACCGGAACTCCGACCGGTAGGAGTCCTTCCCCTTGTGCTCGGACTTCTCCTCGCGTTCTGCCCGGATGTGAAGGACGCCGTCCACCACAGAGAGCTCCACATCCTTGTCAGGGTCGATGTCGGGCAGCTCGGCCCGCACGACGAGCGCCTCGTCCTCGACGAACTCCTCCACGCGAAGCCACGGCTTGTCCCAGTCGGTGTCGAAGAAGCGCCGGAACACGTCCGGCAGATCGGTCCTCTCGCGCCGCACGATCGACATGGT
>DATKTF010000210.1:0-5212 GCA_035531255.1 Cellulomonadaceae bacterium | reverse complement strand
TCAGATGCCGACTTCGAGGTCGCGCTCGATCAGGCGCAGGACGAGCAGAACGTGTCCCGCGCACGGTTGATCCGTGTCATGGCGTGATCTGTTGCCGTTGACCCAGTGCGAACGCGGGACGTGTGACTGGCAGGACACCGAGAAGGCGACCGTGCGGTGTGTGTCGTGCGGTCTGGTTGACGCACCCGCGACCAGGTTCTGGCGACTACTACTCGCGCAATCTCCGCCACGGTGACCAGGTCGACCGGCAGCACGAACCGGTCGTCCGGGAGGATTGCGCAGGAGCCCTTCGTCTTGGGGACGCGCAGCTCGTCGCGTCCGGTGTACTCATCACGCACCCAGGTCTCCACGGTGCGGGCGTAGGTGAACGCGAGGGAACCGGGTGCGTCGCCGCGGCGCGCGATCGTGTAGACCTCGCCGATCTTCGGGGACTCGACCCCGTTGGGGCCACAACCGCTCGCGGTGGCCGAAGTTCCAATGGTCCCCGGACGCGGACGGCCAGTCACGGTGGTGGGTGGTGAGGATGACCCGCATGCCGGGGGTGAGCTGGTGGTTCTTCTCGGCGAGCCACTCTAGAACGGCTTGCGACCGGTGGTCAGCTGGTTCTCGTCGTCGGCGATCAGCACGACGTGCCCCGCGTCGTAATGCTCCGGGGACAGCAGCGACAGGCCGGCGACGGGCAACGGGTGGAACACTGCCGTCCGGTCGATCAGGCCCTGCAGGATCAGGGCGATCCGCATGTAGCGCCATTCGCGGGCGCCAGCGGACTTCTCCGCCTTGAGCCACGCCGAACTGCCTGGCTCCAGGGGCTTCTTCGTGTACGTGTCAACGAACATCGACGTGAACTCGTTGCGGGCCGGCACGAGGCGCTTGCCCACGTGGAAGTCGGTCAGCATGCGGTAGACGTTCTCCCCGTTGCGGATCAGCCACCACGTCTGGGCGTTGGCCTGGTCCATCGCGTTCTGCAGCCACGGGTCCTTGTAGTCGCGGCCCTGACGGCGCGGGATGATCGCGACCACACCGCGCTGCTCGGGCAGCACCTGGTCCAGGTGGGCCGGGTCGGCGGTGATCCACCGTTCGAACGCTTCGATGTCGCGTACGTCCATGCCACCGTCCCCCGCGTACAGGGCGGACTCCTCGTCCATGGCCAGGACCTGCTGGCGCACGTGGATCGGGGTGCCGGCCGGGGCCGGGGTCCCTTCGGTGAGGACGTGGAGCTCTTCGTCACGCCCGAGGTACAGGTTCATCGTCCAGATGCCCTCCTCGAGCATGCGGACCTGGGCGATCAGCGGTTCGAGCTCGGAGTTCATCGCGTCCATGGCCCGCTGGAGCTCGGCCTGCTGAGCCCGGATGGCGACCTTCGCGCTCTCCTGGGCGGACAGTGCCGTCTTGCGGGCGGTCACGATGCGGGAGCGGGCAGCCGCGAGCTGGGCCTTGACGGCCACCGCAGAGTCGGCGCCCACGGGGAGCAGGTCGGTGCCGGGCTGTTCGGCGCTGGCACTGACTGCGTCGCGGACGGCGGCCCGGGCCACCTCGAGCGCGGCGCTGACGTCGTTCGGCTGGTCGGTCATGTCTTGCAGATGCGCGGCACGCTGGCCCTTGGGCGCGGCGGTTCGTCGACCTGAGGCCCCGTGGCGCCATGCCACGGAGCATCGGACGCCCGCTGTCGCGTCTGGTCGCCTGCGCACCAGGACATCAGATCCGTCCGCAACGGTCGCCGTTACGGATGGATATGTTCATAACCTTCCGTAAGAGACTTCGTTGTGGAAGGATGACTTCGGAACGCTCCGCAACGGGGCGGTGGACGGAAGGGACCCGATGGCTCAGCTGCGACAACCTCGAGGTGCTCGACCGGGCGGCGAGTGGGTCACGCCGCAACGCGACGAACCCGACGTGCAGCTGCGCCCCGACGGCGGGTGGCCAGCCATCACACTTGAGCCGCACGACTGGACGTCAACCCTCAACGAGAAGTACGCGGACGTGTTCCAACGCATCCGGATGGCCCGCCCGTACAAGGCGGCCGTCCCGCCGCTGATCACCGACGTCGACGCGCACCTTGCACCCGAGACGCTCGACCTTCAGGAGCAGGCCGTCGGTGAGGTCATCCGGTTCGACGCTGAGATGGCCGCCGTGCCCGTCCCGATGCCCGCGATCCTGCTGCGGACCGAGTCCGCGTCAAGCTCCCAGATCGAGCACCTGACGTCCAACGCCCGGAACATCGCCCTCGCCGAGCTGGGCGCCGGGTCGAAGGACAACGCCGACCTGATCGTCGCGAACGTCCGGGCCATGCGAACGGCAATGGACGCCGGCGACCACGTCGACGCGGACGCGATCCTCGCGATCCACCGGTGTCTGCTGGCTCACGCGGACCCGGACGTCGCCGGCCGGTGGCGCAACGAGCAGGTGTGGGTCGGCAGCTCGGGCCTGAGCCCGCACGACGCCGACTTCGTCCCACCCCACCACGACCGGGTGCCGGAGCTCATCGACGACCTGGTGACGTTCTCTCAGCGGACCGACATCCCCGCCCTCGCGCACGCGGCCCTGTTGCACGCCCAGTTCGAAACCATCCACCCGTTCACGGACGGCAACGGTCGCACCGGACGGGTGCTCGTGCACACGGTGCTGCGCGCCCGCGGGGTCACCCGCAACGCCACGGTTCCCGTGTCGGCTGGTCTGCTGCGGTCCCCGGACCGGTACTTCGCGGCACTGACCGCCTACCGCAGAGGTGACATCGACCCGATCGTGCAGGAGATGTCCCACGCCGCCCTGGCTGCGGTCGCCAACGGCCGCCAGCTCACCGGGGAGGTCATCGCCATCCGGGACGCCTGGCGCAACCAGATCACCGCCCGCTCAGACTCGTCCGCGTGGCGGCTGGCGGACGCGTTGTTCTCCCAGCCGGTCATTAACGCCGAACGTACCGCCACCGAGCTCGACATCAGCGCCCGGGCAGCCCGCACCGCGATCGACACCCTGGTGACCGCCGGGGTGCTCACCGCCACCTCGGACGCGCGTCGCAACCGTGTCTGGCAGGCTCCGCAGGTCCTGGCCGCCATCGACGGGTTCGCCCAACGTGCCGGGCGACGCACCGCCGGACGCTGACGGTCAGCCCTTCCAGGACCCGATCACCATGCCGTCCCCGGACCACGGGCCGACCTGCTTGGCGCGGGCCTGGGCGGAGGCTGCGGTGGCCCGGTCGTCGGCGGCGTCGTTCAGCGGGTGCTTGCCCCGCGAGTGGCCCTTGACCTTCACGAGCTTGACCGGGGGCTGCCCGGCGGCGCGGCGGGCGTCACGGGCGGCGATGAGCTGCTCGATGATCTCGCGGTTGGAGGTGGGCTTCTTCGCCTGGGTGGTCCACCCGCGTGCGGCGTGTGCGTCCATCCACGCCGAGTACGTGTTCATCGCGTAGATCGAGTCGATCTCGATCGTCAGGTGTCGCACGTGGTGGTGGTCGCGGACGGCGTGGAGGAGCCCGAGGAGCTCCCCGACCTGGTTGGTGGCGCGCAGCAGCCCGCCGTTGCGCCAGGTGCCGTGCTCGTCGACCCACGCCCACCCGGCCGGGCCGGGGTTGCCGGAGCAGGCCCCGTCGGTGGCGACGGTCAGGGCGTCGATCTGGGGGTGGTCGGTGGTCGTGGTGGTGCTCATCGGCGGGGCGTCCTTCTCGTCGGGCGTGGTGGAGCGGTCGGCCGCGTGAGCGGGTGCGATCAGCAGGTGCGTCAAGGCGTAGATGGAGACCCACCCCTGCCCCTTGTCGCGGGCGTCGGAGCACAGGGTGTTGATCCCGGCCCGCACGCGCTCGAGCTCCAGGTTGGCGCTGCCGGTGGTCACGGGTGGTCCTTCGGGGTCGCGTTCGGTCGCAGGGGGCAGATGTGCGGCACGGGGCGGGTTCTGCACCGCGCCGGTCAGCGGCAGGTTCGGATGCTGCCGCGGAAGTGCTCCAGCCCGAGCCGCAGCGCGACCCCGAGGCTCGCACCTTCGATCCCGAACAGGTACGTGCTGTCGACGTCGAGGAGGTCCGCGGCGTCGATCACCTGGTCGACGGTGAGCTCGACGCCCGAGGAGAGGAGGTCAGCCAGCCTGCGCGGATCGAGGTCCCACTGGGAGGCGAGAGTGTCGGAAGCCCCAGGGGTCATCTCGAGCAGCGCGGCGATCCGGCCGTTCGGTGTGGAGAGGTCGTCCGTGGTGAAGGTGCGCGCCGGGGTCGTCATGCCTGACAGATGTGCGGCAGTCGGGGGCGCACGCTCAGAGGTCGTTGAGCAGCGCGACCAGGGCGGTCAGGAGCATGACCCCTTGAGCCATGTTGGGCCGGTTGAACTGGCGCGCGTTGACGGCGTGGGCGTTGACGTGCCGGTTGAACGTCCGCGGGATCGGGTCGGCCTGGCCGGGCGTGTAGCTCGAGTACGCGTGCCAGATCGGCGCGAGCACCATGAACCGTCGCACGCTGAGGCCGTCAAGGTCCTCCCGTGACGCCCGCTTTCGCCCCTGGATGAGAGCCCGATCGGCGTGCTCCACCCGCTGGGCGCGCACCGTGTCCAGCGTGTTCGCGACCAGGGACTGCGCCGCTTCGAGGTGACCGGCGCGTGCGGCCGCGATCGCCTTGCGCGTGAACTCGACCGGACCCCTGGTCTCTGGTCTGACGCACTCGTCGAGCACGCCTTCGCAGTCGTCCAGGATCCGCGGCAGCTCGCCGCCCAGGATGCGCCGTCGCGCCGCCCTGTCTGGGGCGGCAAGGATCCGTTTCGCGATCGCCGCACGCGGCACGGCGTACAGGGTGATCCCGTCGTCGGCGACACTCGTCAGATCCGTGACGCTGACGTCGTCGAGCTCACGGAGGTTCGCCGGCAGCCAGTGCCGCCTGAGGAGCTCGAGAGTCGGTCCGAGCTGGGCCCACAGGTTCGCGGCGGGTCCCAAGACCAGTGGCTGCGCCATCAGCGCTGCGGACTGGGCGTAGCCGCTGACCTCCCCTATCCACTTGGTCAGGTCGGGAAGCAGCGGCAGCGTGAGTTTCGCGGTGTCCACGAGCTTGAACGCCGGACCGGTGAGCCAACTGCTGGCGTCCTGCATGCGCTGCGCCTGCTGGACGAACGGCAAGGCCGCTGCGAGCTGGGACGCACCGACCTCCTGCGTGAACGCGAAGGCCGGGCTGGTGAGCCAGCTGTTAGCCATCGCGGCCATCTGAGCATGCGGCGCTCGCTCGATGACGGGCCAGACCCCC
>DATKTF010000209.1:0-5454 GCA_035531255.1 Cellulomonadaceae bacterium | reverse complement strand
GCCCCAGCCGCCGAAGTCGGCCATCGGGTCGACCGCGACGACGGCCGCCTTCGCGAGGCTCTCCGCGGGAATGCGAAGGTACGGCCAGCCGACCACCGACCGGACGATGAATCCGCCCGGCCCCGCGGTGACGACGAACTGCGCCGTGACGAGCACCACGACGAGCAGGAGCGTCGGCGCGAGGAAGATCGGCCAGACGTGCGCGCCCAGCGTCAGCACCAGGGACACGCCGAGCACGATGAGCAGTCCGGCAGCCGTGGCGATGAGCGCGATGAACCAGCTCGGGAGCTCGACCCTGCCGGTCCAGGCTGCGACCTCGTGGGAGCGGACCGGGAGCGCGTCGGCCGCGTCGACGCCCTCGGTCGCCGGCGCCTCGCGCGGCAGCAGCCACCAGGTGAGCAACGCGGCGGCGATCGCCAGCACGACACCGCCGGCGAGCGGCAGCGCCGGCGCGAGCGGCGAGGCGTTGAGAACGACCGAGCCGACGCCCATGCCGACCGCGTGGAAGATGGTGATCCCCACCGCGATCGCCGGCATCCAGGTGTTCATGCCCGCCATGCGTGTGGCACGGACCATGAAGAATCCCATGATCGCGATGACCGGGAGCCCGATCGCCGCGACGAGGACCGCGTACGTCCACCACGGGCCGGTCCGAACGGCGCCCGCGCCCCAGTGGGTGATGAGGCGCGAGCTGCCGGTGGCACCGACTCCGACGACGACGATCTCCGCCGCGACGACGATCGCGAGCGGTACCCAGATCGTGGCGACGAGCGCGGCCCGTCGGGCGGTGGCGTGGTCGACGACGCGAGTGCTCACGACTCGTACTCCTTCCTGATGAGCGCGAGCAGGGTGCCGATCGGGATGCCCGCGGCCTTCGCCTCGGTGGCCGCGCGGGCGACGGCGACGCGGAGTGCCTCGGCGGTCGGCGTACCGAGGACGACGGCGCCTCGGCCCCGTCGCAGCTCGACCTGGCCGTCGTTGCGTAGCTCCTGGTAGGCCCGCAGAACGGTGTGGACGTTGACGCCGAGCGACCCGGCCAGATCCTTCGCCGCAGGCAGGCGCTCCCCGGTGGCGACCGTCCCCGTCGCGATCTGGGTGGCGATCGACTCGGCGATCTGCGCGAACACAGGAGTCACCGTCGTCGGGTCGATGAGCACGAACATGGACTTACTCTAGAACACCGAGTTCTTCTAGTTGCAATAGAACTATACGCGATCTACAGTCTCATCCGTGAGCTCGACAACCGGGACTGGTGCCGCGACCGCGCACGTCCTCGAGGTGGACGGCCTGATCGTCCGCTACGGCGCGCGGACCGCCGTTGACGGTGTCACCTTCCAGGTGCGGCGCGGTGAGGTCTTCGGACTCCTGGGACCCAACGGCGCCGGCAAGACCAGCACCCTGAGCGCCATCGAGGGGCTGCTGACACCGCAGGGCGGGAGCGTCGTGGTGGACGGCATCGACGTCCAGCGGAACCCGACCGCGGCGAGAGCACGCCTCGGCGTGCAGCTGCAGGCATCCAGCTTCCAGGCCGAGCTGACGATCGAGGAGATCGCACGCCTCTACGCCGGCCTGTACGGCCTGAGGGTCACGAAGCAGGTCATCGCCGACCGCATTCGCGACATCGGGCTCGGCGACGAGCTCGGCAAGCGCTTCAAGGCGCTCTCCGGCGGGCAGCAGCAGCGCTTGTCGCTGCTGATCGCGGTCATCCACCAGCCGGTCCTGCTGCTGCTCGACGAGCCCACGTCGGGACTCGACCCCCAGTCACGACGCCAGCTGTGGGACCGCATGGAGACGCTGCGAACGGACGGCGGCAGCATCGTCCTCACCACGCACTCCATGGAGGAGGCCCAGGCCGTCTGTGATCGCGTCGCGATCATCGACCACGGGAAGCTGCTGGTCGTCGACACCCCGGTGGAACTGATCGCCAAGCACAGCGACGACCCGCGCGTGCTGAAGGTCGCCCGAGGCGAGGTCACCCTCGAAGACGTGTTCATCGGACTGACAGGGAGCGACATCCGTGACTGACGCGACCTCGACCGCCGGCGACGCGCGTCCGGCGATCGGCCTGATCCGCAGCTCGCTGCTGCGCGCCGACGTCACTGTGCTGCTGCGCAGCGGCAGGACTCTCCTGTTGAACATCGCGGTGCCGATCCTGTACCTCGTCATCACGAACCTGCATCTGGGCACCAAGGGACGGGGATTCACCTACGGAAGCACGGGGTTCACGATCGGCCTCGCCCTGACCGTCGGCCTGATGTCCTCGAGCCTGATGGGCTACGCCACGGCGATCGCGCACGACCGCGACGCCGGCGTGTTCCAACGGCTTCGTGTCACCCCGGCGCCGACCTCGGCGATCATGGCCAGCCGCCTGATCGTGCAGATCGTCGTCGACCTCATCATGACCGTGGTCGTCGTCATCGTCGGCGGCATCATCCACCACGCGACCTTCGGCGCCGGGGAGTACCTCCTCCTCGTCTGCGTCTCGATCGTCGGCGGTGCGATGTTCCTCGCAATCGCCCAAGCCGTCGTCGGCCTGGTCAGGTCGGCCGCGGTCGTCGACGCCATCGGTCGCATGTTCTACATCGTCTTCCTGCTGCTCGGGCTCCTCGGTTCGAGCGGGCTCCTCGGCTCCACCGTTCGGGAGGTCTCCGACTGGTCACCGGTCGGCGCAGTGACCAACCTCTACAGCGGGGTGCTCGACCTCGCGCACTGGAGCTGGGCGGACAGCTACGGACTCATCGCCACCGTCGGCTACACCGTCATCGGCGCAGTGGTCGGCATCCGCTGGTTCCGCTGGGATCCACGATAGGAGAAGGGCACCCGCATGCCGAACGATGAACGCGAGTCACCGATGGGTCCCGACGGGCCGACCGGCACGAACGGCAGGCCGTGGTTCCGACCGAACCGGTCCGGCGTGGGCTGGCACCCCAGCTCCTGGCAAGGCTGGCTGGTGCTCGGGGTCGTCGTCGCCGCGCTCGTCGTCATCGTCGTGCTGCGGAGGACCGGAGTCCTCTGACGCGGGTCGGGGCCCGGCCGGCCGAGGACTCGCCGGAGCCTGGCGCGCTCTGGCGGCGCGTGTGCCATGTGTGGCGTCATGCCCGCGACGGTGCCGGCACCCTCCCCACGTCCACGTCCACGAGCTCGCAGGTCAGCTCCCCAGGTGTCACGGACCCGAGCAACGCTGCTCACCAGGGCGCGCTGTCGTCCAGCTCGTAGCGGCTGCCGCCGCGGTCCTTGGCGCGGTACATCGCGTCGTCGGCCCGGTGCAGCACCTCGTCGACGGTGACGGACGCCGACGGGCCGGCGGGATCGAGGGTGGCGTAGGTGATGCCGATGCTGGCGCGCACGACGTGGTCGAGACCGCGCACCGTGATGGGCTTCTGCAGCGCTCGCGTGAGGCGCTCGGCCACGTCGACGGCGAGGGCTCGTGCGCTCTCGCCCGCGGGCAGCGACGGGCCCGGGTCTGCGCGCTTCCATGGTTCGACGACGATCACGAACTCGTCACCGCCGACTCGGGCGACCGTGTCACCCTCGCGCAGCACCTCCCGGAACCGCTGGGCGGTCTCCCGGAGCACCGCGTCGCCGGCCGAGTGCCCGCCGGTGTCGTTGACCTCCTTGAATCCGTCGAGGTCGCAGAACAGCACCGCGACGTCCCGGCCGTCGACCCGTGAACGCGCGAGGGCGCCCTCGAGGGTCTCGAGGAGGAAGGCCCGGTTCGGCAGACCGGTGAGGTTGTCGTGGTGGGCGGCGTGGGTGAGCTGGTCCTCGGCCTCGACGACATCGGTGACGTCGCGAAGGACGGCCAGCACCTCGACGACGGCACCGGTCGCGTCGCGGCGGAACGGCGTCGCGGTGTGGTCGAGCCACCTCCACCGCCCCTCCGTGTCGCGGGCGCGGTACCGGAGATGACGCGACTCGCCGTCCGCGAGCTCGCGCGCGGCCGCGTGGACCGCTGAGAGACGTTCGCGGTCGTCGCGGTGGATGTGCTCGGCAAGAGCCTCGACGGGCACGTCGGTGAGGGTCTCGGTCCGCAGTCCGAGCAGCCGCTTGCCCGGTGAGGCGAAGAGGATCGCGCCGGTCGCCACCTCGGTGACCAGGGTGTTGTCCGGGCTAGCGGCGAGCACCGCGTCCGAGAACGCGTTGGCGCGCCGCGCCGCGCGCTCGGCTACGGCGACGTCGGTGATGTCGATGTGGCTCCCGCGGATGCGGGACGGGACCCCGTCGGCGTCGACCAGGATCTCCGTCCGGGCACGGATGACGCGTTCGGCGCGGTCGGAGGCGCGCCGGATCCGGAACTCGTCGGTGTGGCGCCCGGGGACGACGGAGATCGCGTCCCACGTCGCGCGGACGCGATCCCGGTCGTCGTCGACCACGAGAGCGAGGCAGCGCGCCGCGCTGAGACGCCCCGGGTGGACGCCCCAGAGCGCGCACAGCTCGTCGGAGAACGTCCAGCGACCGGTCGGCACGTCGTGCTCGAACCCGCCGAGCTGACCGAGCTCCTGAGCCTCGGCGAGCTTGCGCCGCTCCTCGGCGAGCGCCCGGCGGGCTGCGCGCTCGGCCGACACGTCCGTCAGGGCCGCGACCGCACCGAGCACCGTGCCGTCGGCGGCCACGATCCGGCTTCCGTGCACGACGATCTCGCGCCACGGACCGCCCGCCGGTCCGACCAGGACGTCCTCGTGCGCGACGACCTCGCCGCGGAGCGTCCGCATCAGCGGGTACTCGGACGCGGTCAGGCGCCGGCCCGTCTGGTCGAACACGTCGATCAACGACGGCAGGTCGTCCGGCCCGAGGCCCTCGAGCCCCGTCTCGAGGCCGAACATCGCCCGCTCGGCCCGGTTGCTCACCACGAACACACCCTCGGCGTCGCACGAGACGATGCCGACCTCGATGGTCTCGAGGAGCGCATCGGTGAAGCTCTGGCGACGACCGAGCTCCGCATGGGTCTCGGCCAGCTCGGCCAGGGCGTCGTCCAGGGCGACGGGGGTGCGGTGTCGTCTCGACAGCTGGAGCCAGCCGAGCGCGACCAGGGCCGAGACGCCGACCGCCGCGAGGCCGAGCCCGCGGATCAGCGCGACGAGGTCGGTGCGGGTGAGGTGTGGCGCCACGATGACCACCGTGGTGCCGAGGGCGGCCAGCCAGACGACCACGGTGACCGCGATGACGCCCGCCCACCGACCGAACCAGCCCCGCCGCGGGTCGCGGAGGTCCGCTCCCTGATTCGGCTGGTTCATGTCCCCTGCTTTCCGACCCGATGCGACCTGCCCCGACGCGCCCCCGACACTCCAGGGGCGGGTCGGACCGAACGGCGGCCGCCTCCACGGTAGATCGGCCGTGGGGACGACGGGATGAGGCGCCGACGCTCGCTGACCCAGGGTGCGCCGTCGACCCGCGGGAGCACGGCGGGACACGCATCGCCGCGCCGGCCGTGACGCGATCGTCACCGCCGCGACG